>SHWA01000043.1 GCA_009693995.1 Alphaproteobacteria bacterium
CGAGCCAGGGCAGGAGGCGCGGCAGATAGTGCCAGCGGATGGTGAGCGGCGCGGCCGGATCGGCCAGCATCCGCGGCACCCGGCGCACCTTGGCCGGAGTGCCGACGGGCATCACCGCGGAGGTTGCCATGATGCCGGCGTTACCCTTGCTGGCGCCCTCGCCGACGCCGCGTTCGTCCGCCACGGTGACGGCAAACCCTTCGCGCTGGAGCGCGAGCGCGGTGCAAATGCCGACGATGCCGGCGCCGATCACCAGCACCCGCTCGCGGCCTTCCCTCCCGACCATTCCGACGCTCCCCGCCGCCCTCAAACCCCTGGCATCCTAAGCCGGACCGCACAGAGCGCAAGCACCGCTCTGCCGGGCGGTAGCGTCAGCGCGTGTGCTCGCTTTCGTGGTCGGGATCGAGCGTCTCGGCCAGATGCTCGATCCTGGCCTTGTCGCGGATATAGAGGGCACGGTCCTTGCGCTCGACGACGCCGGCCTCGGCGAGATGGCTCATGACTCGGGCGACCGTCTCGCGCGTCGTGCCGGCCCAGGACGCCACGTCCTTGTGGGTGGGCATCGGTCGGATCAGGAATGATCCCGGGTTGAGCGGACTGGGCTGCGCCAACCGCAGCAGCTCGACATAGACCCGCTGCACCGCGCGCAGCGTGGAGAGGTCGAGAATGCGGTCATCACAGATGCGGATGATCCGGGCTAGGCGCTGTAGCACTTCGTTGGCGATATCTGGATGGTCGTGCATGATCGTCTTGAAGGTCTGCGGCGCGATGGACGCCAGCAGGCAGTTCTCGACCGCGACCACGCTCGCCGAACGCGGGCCGCCGTCGATAGCCGCCAGTTCGCCGAAGTGGCCCGAGGGGCCGATGGTCGCATAGGCGATCTCGCGCCCGGAGAGGGAGTTATGTTGACCACCCGCACCAGGAACACGTCCCGGTTGTCGCTCAGGCGATCGAGCACCTGATCCTCCACCTTGTAGCAGTACCAACGGCAGCGCTTCTCGATCGCCGCGATCTCGGCAGCACTCAAGTTCCGAAATAGCCGAATGCCGGCAAGGCTCTTGCCGAGTTCGTCGCTCATTGCGCTCCCCCAACGCTTTCTCGTCGCATCGGCGGTTGCGGCGCAGGCCTTACACCGCTCCCCGGGCTTTATATAGCACGCCAGAAGATCGCCCGGCGCGCGAAACCGGGTAGAGTGGCGGTCGAACCCTGCCGGAGCCCCTGGCCGTGCCAGACTATCCTGCCGACCAACCGGCGCCGAGCGAGAGCCGGCCGCCATCGTGGCAGGGCGGCGCCCTCGTGGTCCTGCTCGGCACCATTCTCGGCATGAACCAACTGAAAATTTCGCCCGTGGTGGGCGAACTGATTTCGGGCGGCTATCGGGAGCATGAAGTCGCCTGGCTGATGAGTGTCTATGCCTTCGGTGGCATCGGCACGGCCCTCTACCTCCTGTTCGCGCCGACCGGCCCCGGGGGCAGCTTCAACCGGGTCGCCGCGGCAGTCCTGCTCCTGACCGGCGCCGGCCTGATCGGCGGATTGTGGCCGGCCCCGTCCTTTGCCCTCCTGTTCTGTCTGCGCCTGGCCGAGAGTGTCGGGTTCACTGCCCTCGCGGTATATGCCCCGGCCCACCTCGCCAGCGTCGCCGATCCACGCCGCGCGGGCATCTTGATGGGCCTCTGGGCGATGTGGATGCCCCTCGGCCAGTTGGTGCTGTTCGTACTGGCGGCCTCTGGCCTCGCGCTGCGTGCACCGCTCTGGACCACCGTCGCGGCACTCACGCTCGTCGTCGGTGCCCTGTTCCTGCGCGGGCTTGGCGCGGCGCTGCGCTCGCCCTCGGTCCGGATGGCGCGGCGTGGCCCGCTTCCCGCCCTCGGCCCCGCCGCCTTCGCCGCGGTTCTCTATATGGTGTTCTCGATCGTCTTCGCCGGGCTGATCACTTGGATCCCCTACGTGATGCGAACCGATCACGGCGTGGGTGCGCGCGAGATTGCCCTGGTGATGTCGGGCTTCGCGCTTTGCACCATCGCCGGTACCTGGATAGCGCCCCGGTTGATCCCGCGCCTGAACGTGTTCCGGGTGGTGATGGGCAGTTTCGCGGCACTCGGGGGGCTGATCCTGTTGCTCGCGACTGGGCCCGGGGTGGTCCTCGCCGTCGTCATCGGCACGCCGCTTTGGGTCGCGGCCGGCATGGCCGTGACCGCGGTGATCTCGCTGCCGATCTGGATCGCGATCGACATGGGCAACGCCTACAATTATGCGTGCCTGCAAGTTGGCCGCTGGGTCGGCACCCTGATCGGCCCCCTGGTGCTGGCCGCCGCGATCGCGCATACCGGTGGCTGGGCGGGCGGCTTGGTGGCGATTGCCGCTGCGGCCCTCGGCGTGGTGCCGGCGGCGGCGTGGGCCGCCGGCCGGTTCCGGCGCCGGACGGCGTAAGGAGACGGGGACGAGCGATGCGGGGTCTCGGCGGCAAGGTGGCGGTGGTGACCGGCGGCGCGAGCGGCATCGGCCGGGCGATCGCGCTGCGCCTGGCGGCGGAGGGCAGCCGCGTCGCGATCCTCGACCGCAACCACGCGGGCGGTGCCGAGGCCGCGGCCACGGCCGGCACGCTCGCCCGCGGCTACCCCTGCGACGTCGCCGACCGCGCCGCGGTAGGCGGGGTGGTCGCCGCGGTCGAGGCCGCGCAAGGGCCGATCGACATTCTGGTCAATGCCGCCGGCTGGGACCGCTTCGCCCCGTTCATCGACAGCACGCCGGAGTTCTGGGAGCAGGTGATCGACATCAACTTCCGCGGGCCGCTCAACCTGCACCACGCGGTGCTGCCGGGCATGGTGGCGCGGCGGCGCGGGCGCGTGGTCAGCATCGCCTCCGACGCCGCCCGCGTGGGGTCGAGCGGCGAAGCGGTCTATGCCAGCTGCAAGGCGGGAGTGGTCGCCCTCACCAAGTCCCTCGCCCGCGAGCACGCCCGGCACGAGATCACGCTCAACTGCGTCTGCCCCGGCCCTGACCGAGACCCCGCTGCTGGCGGGGGTCGCCGAGGACCCGGCGGTTCGCGACCAGCTGCTCGCCGCCTTCCGGCAAGCGATCCCGTTCCGCCGGTTCGCCCAGCCGGACGAGATCGCCGGTATCGTCGCCTTCCTCGCCTCCGACGACGCCGCCTACATCACCGGCCAGGTGATCAGCGTCTCCGGCGGCCTCACCATGCACGGCTGATACCCATGCCCTTCACCGACATCCGCTACCACGTGCTGGACCACGTCGCCACCATCACCATCAACCGGCCCGAGGTGCTGAACGCCTTCCGCGAACGGACGGTGGACGAGCTGATCGAGGCCATTGGCGAGGCCGGCTGGGACAAGCGCGTAGCGGTCGTGGTCCTTACCGGCGCCGGCGACCGCGCCTTCTGCACCGGCGGCGACCAGAAGGCGCGCGGACCCAACGGATACGGCACCAAGGGCGCGATCGGCCTCCGCGTCGAGGAGCTGCACGGCATCATCCGCGACATTCCCAAGCCGGTGATCGCCCGGGTGCAGGGCTACGCCATGGGTGGCGGCAACGTGCTGGCGGTGGTGTGCGATCTCACCATCGCCGCCGACACCGCCGTCTTCGGCCAGGTGGGCCCGCGCGTCGGCAGCGTCGATCCGGGCTTCGGCACCGCCTATCTGGCCCGCCTGGTCGGCGAGAAGAAGGCGCGCGAGATCTGGTATCTGTGCCGCCGCTACTCGGCGGCCGAGGCGCTGGCCATGGGCATGATCAACCAGGTGGTGCCCTTGGCCGAGCTCGACGCCGAGGTGGCGCGTTGGGCGCAGGAGATCGTCGCCATGAGCGGCACCGCCATCGCCCTCGCCAAGCAGTCGTTCAACGCCGACAGCGACCACATCAAGGGCATCGGCCAGCTCGGTATGCAGGCGCTCACGCTCTACTACCAGACCGAGGAAGCGCAGGAGGGGGTGCGCGCCTTCATCGAGAAGCGGCGCCCGGACTTCGTGAAATTCCGGCGATGACGCCCGCTCCGGCCGCGGACACGCCGGTCGTCGATCCCCTGCCCGCCGATGCCGCCATTGGCCTGCCGGCCTGGTCGATCGTCGCGCTCTGCTTCGTCCTCGCCATGCTGGGCTACGGCGTGCGCGATTCCTTCGCGGTGTTCCTGCTGCCGCTCCAGGAGAGCTTCGGCTGGGACCGCGGCGCGGTCTCGAGCGTGCATTCCGGCCTGCTCGTCACCCTTGGCTGCGGCGCGCCGCTCGTCGGCTACATCTTTGACCGGTTCGGGCCGCGCAATCTCTATCTGCTCGGCCTCGGGGCGGCGGTGCTCGGGCTCCTCTCAGCCGCCTGGGCAGGGGCGCTCTGGCAGTTCTACCTCGCCATCAGCTTAGGCGTCGGCTTCGGCGTCACCACCCTCGGCCTGGTCTCCCATTCGGCGCTGCTGTCGCGCTGGTACCGGGGCCGGCTGGCGACCGCCATCAGTGTGGTGCACTGCTCGAACGGAGCCGGCTCGTTCCTGCTGGTGCCCCTTGCCCAGTGGCTGATCGAGCATCTTGGCTGGCGCATGGCCTATTGGTGGCTGGGGGGCGGCGTGCTGGCACTGCTGCCGACGCTTTTGCTGGTGCCATGGCGGCGGATCGCCGCCGGGCGGCCGGAGATCCGCGCGGAGTTCCGCGCCCAGACGGCAGAGGGCATCGGGCGCGGCGCCCGGTTTCTCAGGACCGTGCCCTTCTGGGGCCTGACCATCAGCTTCTTCCTGACCTCGGTCGGCAATTACGGGCTGATGCTGCAGCTCGTCCCCTACCTGATCGACAGCGGGTTCCAACCGCTGGCGGCAGCATCCGCCTTTGGCTTGAGCGGCCTCGCCCAGGCGATCGGCATGGTGGGGCTGGGATGGCTTGCCGACCGCATCGGCCGGGCGCGGACCGCCGTCATCAGCTACGTTTCCAGCATCGCCGGCATCGGCGCCCTGATCTTCGTCGGCGACAGCCAGTCGTGGCTCCTGGTGCTGCTGTTCGCGACCCTGTTCGGCTCCGGACTGGGATCGCGCGCACCCATGATCTCGGCGATCGCCGCGTCGATCTACGGCGGCCAGCGGCTGGGCGCGATCATGGGCTCGCTCAGCGTCGGCATGGGCACCGGCGCGGCAACCGGCGCCTGGCTCGGCGGCGCCATCCACGACTGGACCGGGGGCTACCTGGTGTTGCACCTGATCACCGCCCTCTGCCTGGTCGGCTCGATGGTACCTTTCCTCGTGATCCGCGATCTGTGGCGCAACTGATGGCGGACCCGCCCAGCGCCCAGCCACCCCGACGGCCCTGGTTTGCGACCGCCTGGTCGGTGACCGCGCTCTGCTTCTCGCTCGCGCTGCTGGGGCACGGTGTGCGTGACATCTTCACCGTGTTCGTGCTGCCGATTCACGCCGAGTTCGGGTGGGAGCGCGGCGTGATCTCGGGCGTCGCCTCGATTTCGATCATGACCATCGGCCTGGGTGCGCCCCTGGTGGGGTGGGTATTCGACAAGCTGGGACCGCGCACGCTCTACCTGCTTGGCCTGGCGACGGCCGGCAGCGGCTTCCTCCTGGCCAGCGCCATGACCACGCTGTGGCAGTTCTACCTCTATATCGGCGGCATGATCGGCCTGGCCGGCGCGGCGCTTGGCGTGGTCGCCCATTCGGCGCTGCTCTCGCGCTGGCATGCGGAGCGGCTGGGGACCGCACTCGGCATCGTGCAGATGGCGCTCGGCATCGGCACCCTGGTCCTCTTGCCACTCACTCAGTACCTGGTCGACACCATCGGCTGGCGCGGCTCCTACCGTGTCCTCGGCGTCGGCGCCTGCGGGGTGATCGTGCCTCTCCTCTTCGTGCGCTGGCGGACGGTCGAGGCCGGCGGCGGGGCGCGGGCGATCGCCGCCCTGGCCGAGGGGGCGCGCGCCGCCTGGACGCTCGCCGCGGCACTCCGCACGCGGCTTTTCTGGGCCTTCTTCGGCACCCTCTTCTTCACTTCCTTCGGCATGTTCGCGCTCATGCTGCAACTGGTGCCCTATCTGGTCGAAGCCGGGATTCCCGCGCTCCAGGCCGCCGGCATCTACGGCCTCTGCGGCGTCGCTTCGACCAGCGGCATGCTGCTCTTCGGCTGGGTCGGCGACCGCTTCGGGCGGTCGCTATCAGTGCTGATCAGCTTCGGCTGCTCGACCTTGGGCGTGATCCTGGTCGGGCTGATCCCGCACCATCCGGCGTATTGGCTGCTGATACTGTTCGCGGTCGTCTTCGGCGCCGGCATGGGCGCGCGCGGACCGGTGATCTCGGCGCTCGCCGCCGGCATCTTCCGCGGCCCCCATTTCGGCCGCATCATCGGCATGGTCAATACCGCCCAGGGCACCGGCGGCGCGCTCGGCGCCTGGCTCGGCGGCTCGCTGCACGATCTGACCGGCGACTACAGCGTATTGCCCTGGCTGTCGGCGATCGGGTTGGTGCTGGCGACCCTCGCCTTCATCCCGATCCCGGCCTTCACCCGCCGCGCCCTGGGCGGCAGCTAGGGTCGGCTTGCGCCCGCCCCGGCCGGTGCCGATACTGCGCTAATTCCTGGTCGGAGAGCGGTTGACGATGGCAGACGCGGACATGACGGGCACGGTCGAAGGGCTGGCTGGGTCGATCCCCGACCGCTCCACTCTGGTGCTGCCCGTGGACTATGCCGGCGCCCCCATGGCGCTGGTGCGGGCCCTGGTGCGCCGCGGCATCCGCGGCCTGCACCTGATCTGCGCGCCGACCGGGGGGCTCGCCGCCGACATCCTGATCGGTGCCGGCTGTGTCGCGACCATCGAGACCTCGGCGGTCAGCCTGGGGGAGTACGGCTTCGCGCCGCGCTTCCGCGCCGCGGTCGAGGCCGGCACTCTCTGCCTGCGCGACAGCACCTGCCCGGCGATCCACGCCGCTCTGCAGGCCGGGGAGAAGCGCATTCCCTTCATCCCGCTGCGCGGCATCATCGGTTCCGATCTGCTGGCCGCGCGCCCGGACTGGAAGGTGATCGACAACCCCTTCGGCCAGGACGATCCCATCGTCCTGTTGCCGGCGATTCAGCCCGATGTGGCGGCGCTTCATGCCCCGCTCGCCGACCGCGCGGGCAATGTCTGGATCGGCCGGCGGCGCGAGCTGATGGTCATGGCGCACGCCGCCACGCGCACGCTGGTCACCGTCGAGGCGATCACCGACGCGGATCTCTTGGCGGAGGAGCGTACCGCCGCCGGCACCATTCCCGCGCTCTATGTGGAACGGGTGGCCCCGGCTGCGCAGGGCGCCTGGCCGCTGCCATTCCGCAACCAGTATCCGGTCGATGACCAGAACCTGCGCGCGTATGTCGCCGCCGCACGCACGCAGGCGGGGTTCGACCGCTATCTCGCAGAGCACGTGTTCGGCCGGCAGCGCGCCGCGGAGTAGGGGTACCATGGATGCGAGCCCGCAGGAGTTCCTGATCACGGTCCTCAAGCGCCGGATCGCCGATGCGCGCCACATCGTGGTCGGTGCGCTGTCGCCCATTCCTGGTTCCGCGGCGCTGCTGGCGCGGCACGAATCGGGCGGGCGCATCCGCGTCACCATCGTCGGCAGCGCGCGCCACACCAGCTTCACCGATGGCGGGCGCGAGCTGTTCGACTGCGCGGCCCAGGGGCGGATCGACGTGTTCTTCCTGGGCGGTGGCCAGATCGACGGCGCCGCCAACGTCAACATGACCGGCACCGGGCCCTATCCGACCAGCACGGTGCGCTTCCCCGGCGCGTTCGGCTCGGCCTACCTCTACTACCTGGTGCCACGGGTTTATCTGTTCCGCGAGGAGCACAGCCCGCGCACCCTGGTGGCGAAGGTGGATTTCGTCACCGCGCCCGGGTCGAGCCCGGCGAACGTCTACCGGCAAGGCGGCGCGGTCGGCCTGCTCACCAACCGGTGCTACATGGGGTTCGACCGGGCCCGGCGGCGCTTCACCTTGGAAAGCGTGCACCCCGGCCACACGATCGAAGACGTGGCGCAGGCCACCGGGTTCGGCTTCGACCGGGCCGAGCCGGTGATGACGACGCCGGCTCCGACCATGGCCGAGCTCGCGGCGCTGCGCGGTCCCTTGCGCGAGGCGATCGGCGAGACCTATCCGCGCTTCGCCGCCGCCGCGCTCCGCGCCGCCTGATCGTCGCTGGGAGGAGGACACCCGCCATGGCCATCCTGAAGATCGCGCGCATGGGCAATCCGGTGCTGAAGCAGATCGCCCTGCCGGTCGCCGACCCGACCGACTCCGAGATCGCCCGCCTGGCGGCGGACATGAAGGACACCCTCCTCGACATTCACTCCAACGGCCTGGCCGCGCCCCAGGTGCATGTGGCCAAGCGGGTAGTCGTCTACCGCGTGCCGGCCGAGCGCATCCCGGCGGGGTCGACCATGGAGCCGGTGCCCTGGACCACCATGATCAATCCGGTGATCGAGCCGCTGTCGCCGACGAAGAAAGACATTTGGGAACGCTGCCTCTCGATTCCCGGCATGCACGGCCTGGTGCCGCGCTACCAGCACATCCGCATCACCTTCCTGACGCTCAAGGGCAAGACGGTGCGGCGCGAGGCGCGCGGCTTTCACGCCAGCCTCTTGCAGCACGAGTGCGACCATCTCGATGGCACGCTCTACCCGATGCGCATGACCGATCTCTCGAAGCTCGCCTTCGATTCCGAGATCGGCAACACCGAGTTCTTCGTGCGGCGGGCGCCGGAGGAGTTCGATTGAGCCCCGAGTTCCACCTGGAGCACGCGCCATGACCACGCGGTACGCGCCAGCCACCTCGGCGCTCCGTCCGGAGATGGACCCGGTCACCTTCGAGGTGCTACGCGGCGCACTCCTGAATGCGACCGAGGAGATGGCGATCACCATCCGCCGCGCGGCCTACTCCACCAACATCAAGACCCGCGCCGACTTCTCCTGCGCCTTCTTCGACACCCGCCTGGCCTGCGTCGCCCAGTCCTTCGCTCAGCCGGCGCATCTGGTGGCGATGGCGACCATCGTACCCGCAGCGCTCCGAGAATATGGCCAAGGCCGGCTCGGCCCGGGGGACGCGCTGTTCGTCAACGACCCGCACCGTGGCTCCAGCCACCTGAACGACGTGACCTGCATTTCGCCCGTGGTGGTCGACGGCCGAGCGATCGGCTACGTCGCCAACATGGCGCATCATGTGGACGTGGGTGGCGCCAATCCGGCCAGCATCGGCCTCAACCGCGAGATCTTCCAGGAAGGGCTGATCCTCCCTCCGACCCTCGTGGTCCAAGGCGGCCAGATCGACCACAACGTGTTCGCATTCATCCTCGCCAACCTGCGCGCGCCGCGCGAGACCAGCGGCGACCTGCGGGCGCAGATGTCGGCGAACGTGGTCGGCGCACGCCGCATCGAGACCCTGCTCCGGCGCCATTCCCCCGACGTTCTCGCCGCCTTCTGCGACGAACTGATCGCCTATACCGAGCGCTGGACCGAGCGCGAAATTCGCGCCCTGCCCGAGGGAACCTACACCGCCGAGGGGTTCCGCGACGACGACGGCTACTCGGACGAGCCGATCCGCCTCCGCGCCAGTGTCCGCATCGGCGACGGCATGGTTGCCCTCGACGTGACGGGCTCCGACGCCCAGCGCCGCACCTCGCTCAACTGCACCCGCACCATGACCACCTGCGGCATCGCCTTCGTGGTCAAGAGCCTGATCGACCAGGCCGTGCCGGTGAACTCGGGCTTCCTGCGCCGCCTGCGGGTCGATGGCCCCGCCGGCCTGATCTGCACGGCGGAGCGGCCGGCGGCCGTCTACGGCGGCTGGGAGACGACGCTGAAGCTGACCGAACTCGCGTGGCTCGCGCTGCACGGGCCGCTGCCCGACCGGGTCGCCGCCTCGGGCAAGGGGGTGATGCTGAACCTCGGCTTCGGCGGCATCGATCCCAGGAGCGGCCAGTACTACTGCTACATGGAATCGATCGGCGGCGGGGGCGGCGCGCGTCCTACCAAAGACGGCGCCGAGGCCGTGCAGACCAACATCCACAACACCGAGAACGCGCCCGTGGAAGAGGTCGAGCTGAACTATCCGGTGCGCATCGAACGCTACGAGCTGATCGCCGATTCGGGCGGGGGCGGGCGCTTCCGGGGCGGGCTCGGGGTGCGCCGCGACTTCGCGTTCCCATACGCCGATTGCACCTTCACCATCCTCTCCGACGGCCGCCGCTTCGCACCCTGGGGCCTCGAGGGCGGCGGCGAAGGCCGCCTCGCCCACTACATCTTCGATCCCCAAGGCAAGGCGGTCGAGCTGCCGTCCAAGATCACCCTGGAGGTGGCGAAGGGCGGCTGCATCCGCATCGAAACCCCGGGCGGCGGCGGGTTCGGCGATCCGGCCACGCGCGCGCCGGTCGCGGTCGCCGCCGACCGACGCGACGGCAAGATCACCGACCAGGCCCCTAACGGCACTGGGGCTTGAGCAGCGCACGCCCTGCGCCGTTCCACCGCCCGCCGCTCGCCCGCGGCAATCAGCGCGGGCTTGCAAAAGCGCGGCTCCGCCGCAGAATGCCGGGAGCGGCGGCCAGACAGGCCGGCACCAGACGAGGATCAAACCATGACCGGAGCGACCGGCGCCCTTTCCGGCCTGCGCGTGATCGATCTCACGCGCATCCTGGCGGGCCCCTCCTGCACCCAGATTCTCGGCGACCATGGCGCCGACGTGATCAAGGTGGAGCCGCCCGGAGGCGACGAGGTGCGCACCTGGGGGCCGCCCTTCAAGGACGGCGAGGCCGCCTATTTCATGGGCGTCAACCGCAACAAGCGCTCGCTCGTGCTCGACCTGTCCAAGGCGCAAGGCGCGCAGGTCCTCCTGCGCCTCCTCGACGGCGCCGACGTGATGATCGAGAACTTCAAGCAGGGGACGCTCGAGAAGTGGGGCCTCGGCTACGCGGAGGTGCTGCGCAAGCGCTTCCCGCGCCTGGTCCACTTGCGCATCACCGGCTTCGGCCTGGACGGTCCCATGGGCGGGTTTCCGGGCTATGACGCCATCGTGCAGGCGCTCTGCGGCATGATGAGCATCAACGGCACCGAGGAATCGGGCGCCGTCCGCATGGGGGCGCCGATGGCCGATCTCGGCAGCGGCCTCTCAGCGGCCTATTCCATCATGATGGCGCTCTACGAACGCGAACGGTCGGGGCGCGGCCAGTCGATCGAGGTGGCGCTCTACGATGTCGGCTTCAGCCTGCTGCACCCCTATTCCAGCAACTTCTTCGTCTCGGGCAAGGAGCCGAAGCGGACCGGCAACGGCCATCCCAACATCGCGCCCTACACGGTCTATCAGACCCGCACCGGCAACGTGTTCGTCGGCGTCGGCAACGAGCGCCAGTTCGCGCGGCTCTGCCAGGAACTCGGCAAGCCGGAACTCGCCGCGGACCCGCGCTTCAAGACCAACTCCGACCGCTCGGCCAACCGCGACGCCATCAACGCCGAGCTCGCGGCCCTCCTCGCCGACAAGGACGGTGGCGCCTTCTGCGAGCATCTCTTGGCGTGCGGCGTGCCGGCTGGCGCCGTGCAGACCATCCCCCAGGTGGCAGCGCATCCGCACACCCGCCACCGCCGGATGGTGGTGGAGAAGGAGGGCTACCGAGGTGCCGGGGTAGCCGTGAAGCTGAGCCGCACGCCGGGCAGCGTGCGCCGCCGCCCGCCCCGGCTCGCCGAGCACAGCCGCGAGGTGCTGCGCGAGGCCGGCTACAGCGACGCCGAGATCGACTCCCTCGCCCGCGCGGGCGCGGTTGGCGTGGCTCAGGAAGCGGCGGAGTAGCGGCCGGGGCTCACGTCTCCGGCGCCTCCTCGAACGCACCTCCCGGGGAGAAGTGTTCCCCTGACGCCTTGCAGCGCATCCGGCCGCAGCGAACGCACCATCAGGCGCTCGGCCTCGACCCCTTCGGGCAGGGCGATCGCGTGGTCGGCCGCGCGCACGAACCCGAGCGGCTGGTAATAGGCCGGCGCGCCGATCAGGACCACCCGGGCGTACCCGCGCCGGGCGGCGCGATCCAGGCTGCGCGCCACCAGCTCCCGCCCGACGCCCTGCCGGCGCGCGGCAGGCGCAACCGCGAGCGGCCCGAGCAGCAGGGCGGGCCAGGTACCGCCCCCGTCGCCCATGATCGTCATCGGCCAGAAGCGCACCGTGCCGACGACCTCCCCGCCCCTGGTCGCCACCAGCGAGAGGCCGGGCTCGGGCTCCAGCCCGCGGCGCAGGTTCTCGGCCACCCAACCCCCCGGGACCGGAGGGAAGGATTCCGCCACCAGGCGCTGGATCGCCCGTTCGTGCCGTGCTCGTTCCGGACGGTAGATGATCATCATGGGCGCCTGCCTGCGCCGGCATCCCGCCGCCGCCGGCCTGCCCCATAGCCCAGGTGCCGCGGCCCTGGCAACAACGATTGCTGCCGTGCCCCGCTTTCGAGGACAATGCCCCGGGGCACGTTCCCGCTCCGCACCGATAATTCCTGGGACATGTTGAGCGCGCTCCACGGCCTCGCCATCCTCGCCTGCTGCCTTGCCCTCGGTGCCCAGCCGGCGGCGGCGCGTGAGCAGCTGGTCATCGCCCTGACCCAGTTCCCGGCGACTTTTCACCCCAATATCAACTCGATGCTGGCCAAGTCCTACGTGCTCGCCCTGGCCCGCCGGCCGATCACCGTCCACGACAAGGACTGGCGCCTGGTGTGCATGCTGTGCACCGAATTGCCGACTATCGAGAACGGGCTGGCCCGGGTCGAGACCCTGCCCGACGGACGGCAGGGGGTCGCGATCACCGTCAAGCTCGACCCCGACGCGACCTGGGGCGACGGCGTGCCGGCGACGGCGCGCGACATGGTCTTCACCTGGGAGGTCGGGCGCCACCCCGAAAGCGGCTTCGCCGACGCCGAGAGCTTCCGCCGCATCCGCGCCATCGACGTGATCGATACCAAGACCATGGTAATCCACGTCGATCGCCTGACCTACGATTACAGCAACGTGGGCGGTGACATCCTGCTGCCGGAGCATCTGGAGCGGCGGGTGTTCGAGGCCGATCCGAAGGAGTACCGCAACCGTACCATCTTCGACACCGACCCGACCAATCCAGGCCTCTACAACGGCCCCTACCGGATCGTCGAAGTCTCGGCCGGCGCGCACATCGTCCTCGCCCGCAATGCCCACTGGAAGGGCCGCCGCCCCGTCTTCGAGCGGATCGTGGTGAAGACGATCGAGAACACCGCCGCGCTCGAGGCCAACCTGCTCTCGGGGGCGGTGGATTATGTCGCGGGCGAGCTCGGCTTCAGCCTCGACCAGGCGCTCGGCATCGAGCGCCGGCACCCGGACCGCTTCACCGTGCTCTACCAGCCCGGCCTCACCTACGAGCACATCGATCTCAACCTCGACAACCCGATCCTCGGCGACAAGCGGGTGCGCCAGGCCCTGGTCCTCGCCCTCGACCGCGAGGGGATGGTGCGGGAACTGTTCGCAGGCAAGCAGCCGGTGGCGCATGGCAGCGTGCACCCGCTCGATCGCATCTACAGCGACCGGGCACCGACCTACACCTACGACTTGGCGCGGGCCGGCGAGTTGCTGGCCGCTGCCGGCTGGACTCGGGGACCCGGTGGCATCCGGGTGAATGCCCAAGGCAAGCGCCTCGCCCTCACCTTGCAGACCACCGCCGGCAACCGCCTGCGCGAACTGGTGCAGCAGGTCTTGCAGAGCCAATGGCGCAAGGCTGGCATCGAGGTCGCGATCCGCAACGAGCCGGCCCGGGTCTTCTTCGGCGAGACCATGACCCGGCGCACGTTTCCGGGGCTGGCCATGTACGCCTGGCTGTCGGCGCCGGAGTCGGTCTCGCGCACCACCCAGCACTCGAGCATGATCCCCGCGGCCGCCAACGGCTATTCGGGACAGAACTATCCCGGGTTCGCCGACGCCGAGACCGACCGGCTGATCGACACCATCGAGATCGAGCTGGACCCGGCACGGCGCAAGGAACTCTGGCACCGGCTGCAGGTGATCTACGCCGAGGAGGTGCCGGTGATCCCGCTCTACTTCCGCTCCACTCCCTTCGTGGTCCCGAAATGGCTCGGCGGCATCGAGCCGACCGGGCATCTGGTCTCGACCACGACGTGGATCGAGAACTGGACGGTGCGCCCCTGACGGCGCCGCTCTTGGAGCTGGACGGCCTGACGGTTGCAGTCACCGTCGCCGGCCGCTCCGTGACCGTGGTCGACGGCCTGGCGTTTGCGCTCGGCACCGGCGAGACCCTGGGCCTGGTCGGCGAATCGGGCTCGGGCAAGACCATGACCGCCCTCGCCATCATGCGGCTGCTGCCGCCGGCCGCCCGGATCGCGGGGGGGCGCGTGCAACTCGCCGGCGAGGACCTGGCCGCGCTCGACGAAGGTGCCATGCGCCGCCGGCGCGGCCGCCGCGTCGCCATGATCTTCCAGGAACCGATCACGGCTCTCGATCCCGTGATGACGGTCGGCAACCAGATCGCCGAGGTGCTGGTCGCCCATGACGGCCTGACCCGCCGCCAGGCCCGCGCCGAGGCCATGGCCTTGCTGGATGCCGTCGGCATCGCCCTGCCGGCGGCGCGGCTCGACGAATATCCGCACCGCTTGAGCGGCGGCATGCGCCAGCGGATCGGCATCGCCGCCGCGATCGCCGCCCGCCCCGCCCTCCTGATCGCCGACGAGCCCACCACCGCCCTCGACGTGACGGTGCAGGCGGAGATCGTCGACCTGCTGCTGGAGTTGCAGGCACGCCTCGGCATGGCGATCCTGGTGATCAGCCACAACCTCGGCCTGATCTCGGAACTGGCCGACCGCATCGCCGTGATCTATGCCGGCCGGCTGGTGGAGATCGGCGCCGCGACCGACGTGCTGGCGGCCCCGGCCCATCCCTATACCCGGGGGCTGATCGCGGCCACGCCCCGGATCGGTGGCCCACGCGGCCGCCTCGCCACCATTCCCGGCATGGTGCCGGGCTTCGCCGAATCGGCGGTCGGCTGCCGCTTCGCGCCGCGGTGCACGCTTGCCTTCGATCGCTGCCGGAGCGAAGTGCCGGCGCTCGCCGCTGCCGCAGGCGGCCGCCATGCCGCTTGCCACCTCGTGGCTGCCGAGGTCGGGCCTTGAACGCCCCGGCCCCCTTGATCGAGGGCCGCGGGCTGACGCGCCGCTACCCGCTGCGCAGTGCCGGATTGTTCGGCGCGCGCATCGGCGTGGTGCCAGCGGTCACCGACGTCTCGATCAGCGTCTCTCCGGGCGAGACCCTGGCGCTGGTCGGCGAATCGGGCTCCGGCAAGTCCACCCTGGGCCGCCTGCTGGGGCGCCTCGAGCCAGCGGATTCCGGCCGGCTCTGGTACGACGGCGCGCCCGCCCCAAAGCGCGACCGGCGCCTCCGCCGCGACGTGCAGTACGTGTTCCAGGATCCGGACGGGTCGCTGAGCCCCCGGCTCACCGCCGGCGCGATTATCGCCGAGCCGCTCGCCGTGCTCGGCCTCAGCGACGGCAGGGCGCGGGCCGTCCGGGTCGCGGAACTGCTAGCAGCGGTCGGGCTCGAGCCCGCCCATGCCGGGCGCTACCCGCACGAGTTCTCGGGCGGCCAGCGCCAGCGCATCGCCATCGCCCGGGCGCTCGCCCCGGCGCCCCGCGTCATCATCGCCGACGAGCCGGTTTCCGCCCTCGACGTCTCGGTGCAGGGGCAGGTCTTGAACCTGATGGCCGACCTCAAGGCGCGGCACGGCCACGCCTATCTGCTGATCACCCACGATCTCGCCGTGGTGGATGCGATCGCCGACCGGGTCGCGGTGATGTACTTCGGCCGGCTGGTCGAGATGGGGCCACGGGACGCCCTGTTCACGCGGCCCGCGCACCCCTATACCCGCGCCCTGCTCGATGCGGTGCCGCGGATCGGCGCCGGCAAGCGGCAGCCGCGCCGGCAGGCACGCAGCGAGCCCCCGAGCCCCCTCGCCCCGCCCGCGGGGTGCGCGTACCACCCGCGCTGCCCCTTCGCCGATGCGATCTGCCGCCGGGAGGTGCCGGCCCTGACACCGATGGCGAGCGGAACGCCCGGCCACGTCCGCGCCTGCCACCATGCGGGGCGCTGGCCCGAGGGGCTCGGCAGCGGATCGCTCGCGGGCGCCGCGCCATGATCCGGGTGATCGCCGGCCGCAGCCTCGAATCGCTGGTCGTGCTGCTGCTGATGAGCCTCGTGATCTACGCGCTGATCGGCCTGATGCCGGGCGATCCGATCGACCTGATGGTGCAGGGCGACCCACGCCTGACGCCGGCCGACGCGGCACGGCTGAAGGCGCTCTACGGCCTCGACCGGCCGCTCCTCGAGCGTTACGGCAACTGGCTGCTGGCCGCCCTCGGCGGCGAGTTCGGCTATTCCCGCCTGCACAACCAGCCGGCGCTGGCGGTGATCCTGCCCAGGCTCGGCAATACCTGCTGGCTGATGGGCGCGAGCTTTCTCCTCTCCCTCGCCATCGCGTTGCCGATCGGGGTATGGAGCGCGCTCCGGGCACGGACGGGCGCGGACTACGCCGTCAATCTGGCGGCGCTCGCCGGCATTTCGCTGCCGACCTTCTGGCTGGCCTTGATGCTGATCACGCTGTTCGCGGTGCAACTGCAATGGCTGCCGGCCGGGGGCCTGCAGACGATCGGAGTCGAGAGCGTCGCCGATCGTGCGCGGCATCTGGTGCTGCCCGTGGTCTGTCTCGCCGTCACCCATGCCGGGGCCTACACCCGCTTCATGCGGGCGGCGATGGTGGAAGTACTCAGACTCGATTTCGTGCGCGCCGCCAGGGCCAAGGGCCTGAGCGAGACGCGCGTGCTGTTCGCCCATGCGCTGCCCAATGCCCTTGCACCCACGGTGACGGTGGTCGCGCTCTCGTTCGGCGCGCTGTTCTCGGGGGCGCTGGTGACCGAGACCATGTTCGCCCAGCTTGGCATGGGCAAGCTGGTCTACGACTCGATCATGGGCAACGACTACAATGTCGCCCTGGTGGCGCTGCTGCTGGCGACCGCGCTCACCCTCGCCGCCAACTTGGCGGCGGATGTGCTCTACGCCTGGCTCGATCCCCGGGTCACCTTCGCCGGGAGGACACCATGAGCGGGCGCCTGGCCGCGGCCTTCGGCGGCCATCGGCTGGCACTGGTGAGCGCCGCGCTCCTGGTCAGCATCACGCTCGCGGTGGCGGCGGCGCCGCTCCTTGCCGCCATCCTCGGTGTCGACCCCGACGAGGTGAACCTGCTGGCGCGTTTCCAGGGTCCCTCGCTCGCCCACCCCCTCGGCACCGACGAGCTCGGGCGCGACGTGGCGCTCCGCCTGCTCTATGGCGGACGGGTGTCGCTCGCCGTCGGGCTGGCGGCGGCGGTCCTGGCGGCGGCCTTCGGCACCGCCGTCGGCCTGGTCGCCGGCTATCGCGGCGGGCTGGTGGATGCGGCGCTGATGCGGCTCACGGATGGCGTGATCGCCTTGCCGCTGCTGCCGCTCCTGATCGTGCTCGCCGCCATCGATCCGGCCAAGCTGCCGGGCCTCGGCTGGCTGGTCGCGGGCGAGGATGCCAGCCTCTACCGCATCGTCGCCATCGTGGTCCTGGTGGGGTGGACCACGATCGCCCGCCTGGTGCGCGGCGCGGCCTTGTCGCTGCGCGGCCGCGACTATGTGCTGGCCGCCGAGAGTTACGGCGCCAGCGCGCTCCGCATCATGGTGGTGCACATCCTGCCCGGCGTGACCACGCCGATCATCGTCGCCACCACGCTCGCGGTGGGCAACGTGATCCTGTTCGAATCGGTCCTGAGCTTCCTCGGCCTCGGCATCCAACCGCCGACGCCGAGCTGGGGTAACATGCTGACCAATGCCCAGGAGCTGATCTACGACGCGCCGGCGCTGGTGATCTGGCCGGGAGCGGCGATCTTCCTGACGGTGATCGCCTGCAATTTCCTGGGCGACGGCTTGCAAGACGCCCTGGATCCGCGCGCGCGGCGGGACTGATCGTGCAATACAGAGCGGAGTTCGTGGCATGACCGAAGTGGCGATGGTGGTCGGCGTCGGCCGTGGGCTGGGTGCGGGACTCTGCCGGCGGTTCGCGCAGGCCGGCATGGACGTGATCCTGGCCGCGCGCCGGGCCGAGGCGCTGGCGGGAATCGCCGCCGAGGTGGCGGCAGAGGGCGTGCGCGCCCGGGCGGTTGCCGCCGACGCCAGCCTGCCCGGGGATGTCGAGCGCCTGTTCGAAGTGGCGGATGCCGAGTTCGGCCCGCCCGACCTGGTGGTTTACAACGTCGGCGGCGCACCCCGGAAGCCGGTGCTCGAGATGACGCCGGAGGAGATCGAGGCGAGCTGGCGGGCCGCCTGCCTGGGCGGGTTCCGGGTTGCCCAGGCGGCGGCACGGCGCATGGTCGCGCGCGGCCGCGGCACCATCCTCTTCACCGGTGCCACGGGGGCGCTGCGCGGCAGCGTCAACTGCGTGGCCCTCGCGGTCGGCAAGTTCGGCCTGCGCGCGGTCGCCGAGAGCATGGCGCGGGAACTGGGTCCACGCGGCGTGCACGTCGCCCATGTGGTGATCGACGGCCAGATCCTCGGGCCCCGCTGGCAGCATCTGGCCAACGAGCGCGGACCCGATGCCCTGCTCACGCCCGAGTCGATGGCCGAGACCTACCTGATGCTGCACCGCCAGCCACGCGACGCCTGGACCTTCCAGCTCGAACTCAGACCCTGGGTGGAGAAGTTCTGAGCCGCCGATTCCTCCTGGCCAGGGGCGGCAATTTCTTCGACAGTCTGCCCGCGACCATCCTGCGGAGACCGATGCCGTGACCCCTTCGGAATACGCCCGCCTTGCGCGCGAGGTGCATGCGACGGCGCTCCTCGCCGGCATGGCGATCATGCGCCATTACGAGGGCGGCACGGAGGTGCGCCAGAAGGCCGACAAGTCCATGGTCACCGGCGCCGACGAGGCGGCCGAGGCGATCATTCTGGCCGCGCTCGGCGTCTTCACGCCCGACCTTCCCGTGGTGGCCGAGGAACGAGTCGCCAAGAGTGGCGCGCCCACCGCCGTCGGCCACCGCTTCTGGCTGGTGGACCCGCTCGACGGCACCCGCGAGTTTCTCGATCGCAACGGCGACTTCACGGTCAACATCGCCTTGGTCGAGGCGGGGCGCCCGATCCTCGGCGTGGTGCACGCGCCGGCGGTCGGGCAGACCTACTGGACCAGCGCCCCCGGCGTGGTGATGGCGACGCAAGCGGCAGGCGCGCCCGCGCGCGTCTCCTGCCGGCGCAGCCCGCCTGCGGGGCTAGTGGTCGTCTCCAGCCGGTCGCACCGCTCCCCAGAGACGGATACGTTTCTCGCCCGCTTCAAGGTCGCTTCCGACACCCCAGCCGGCAGCTCGCTCAAGTTCTGCGTCGTGGCGCGGGGTGCGGCCGATCTCTATCCGCGGCTCGGCCGCACCATGGAATGGGACACCGCCGCCGGCCACGCCGTCCTCGCCGCCGCCGGCGGCACCGTCGCCACCCTGGACGGGAACGAACTCACCTACGGCAAGCCGGGCTTCGAGAATCCGCACTTCGTCGCCCGCGGCCGCGAAGATTGACGGTCCGGGCCGTGGCGGGAGAGGTCGTCGCCGCGACCCCAGCGGCCATCGCCCGGGCCGCCCGGCTGATCGTCGCCGGCGAGCTGGTCGCCTTCCCGACCGAGACGGTCTATGGCCTGGGCGCCGACGCCACCAACGATGCCGCCATCGCGCGCCTGTTCGCCGCCAAGGGCCGGCCGCGCTTCAACCCGTTGATCGTGCACGTTGCCGACACCGCCGCCGCGTTGCAACTCGTGGCGCTCGATGCCCTCTCGCGCCGGCTGGCAGATGCGTTCTGGCCGGGGCCGCTGACCCTCGTTGCCCCGCGCGTGCCCGGCTGCCCGGTCTCGCATCTGGCGACCGCAGGGCTGGAGACGGTGGCGGTGCGCGTGCCGGCGCACAGAATCGCGCAAGGACTGATCCGCGCCACCACCCGCCCGATCGCCGCGCCGAGCGCGAACCGGTCGGGGCGGGTGAGCGCGACCCGGGCGGAACATGTCGCCGCCGATTTCAGCGCAGCAGTCGCCCTGATCCTTGACGGTGGACCGACGCCGCAGGGGCTCGAATCGACCGTCGTCGCCGTGGCGGGCGGCTTGCCCCGCATCCTCCGCCCCGGCGCTCTGACCGAGGAGGCGATCGCCGCCGTGGTCGGACCGGTATCCCTCAGCGACGACGCAGGAGAGACGCGCCCAACC
>SHWA01000044.1 GCA_009693995.1 Alphaproteobacteria bacterium
GCGAGAACATGCGACTGCACCTGGCCTGATCCGCGGCCCAGTCCGACGCCGGCCCGCGTCAGTGCGGGTTGCAACCATCCATTGTCATCGTCCTGTCCGGCGTCCCGGAGTGAATCCCGTTGACAATGGGGAGGCGTGCTCGCTACCACGCCGTTAGAGGAACACCTTTCGAGGAGATGACAGATGGCGGTCGTGGGATTCGTCGGGCTCGGCACCATGGGTGGCGGCATGAGCCGCAACATCGTGAAAAAGGGCCACAAGGTGATCGGCTACGACCTCAGCCAGGGCGCCGTCGATAGCTTCGTCAAGGCGGGCGGAACGGCCGCATCGTCGCCGAAGGCGGCCGCGACCGGCGCCGAGTTCGTCTTCACCATGGTTCCCAACGGACCAGAGGTGGAGCAGGTGGTTTTCGGCACCGACGGCATCGTCGAAGGCCTGGCCAAGGACGCCATCTACATCGACATGAGCACCATCCTGCCGTCGGTAACCGACAAGGTGGCAGCGGATCTGAAGCGCCGCGGGTTCCGCATGGTGGACGCACCCGTGGGGCGTACCTCGATGGATGCGGCCAAGGGCACCAGCCTGTTTATGGTCGGCGGCGAGAAGGCGGACGTGGAAAAGGTGCGGCCGATCCTGGAATGCATGGGCGACACCATCATCCACTGCGGCCCCGTCGGCCACGGCAGCCGGATGAAGATCGTCAATAATTATATGTCGAACGTGCTCAACGTGCTGACCGCCGAGGCGCTGACCCTCGCCAAGAAGTCGGGCCTGGCGGAGGATTTGGCGCTCGAGGTCATGCGCCAGACGCCCGCCGGGCGCGGCCCCATGAACACCACCTATCCGGCCAAGGTCCTGAAGGGCGACGTGACACCAGCTTTCATGATCGATCTGTCGCAAAAGGACATCGGCCTCGCCCTCGAGCTCGGCATGCAACTCAACGTGCCCCTCGCCACCGGCGCGGCGGCCCGCCAGATGCTGGCGATTGCGCGCGCGATGGGTCGCGGACGCGACGACTGGACCGCGATCTACCAGGTCATCCAGCAGCTCTCGGCGACGCCCAAGGCGTAGGTCGGGGTTCCTGCCGCGGCGGCGGCAGCCCTTGCATCGACCGACCCTTGCGACCATGATGCCAGCCGAGTTCCGCATGGCTTGGCAAGGGGTTCACGGCGAATCTCGGCTCGGCCGGCCAGCTCAGGGAAAGTTATGGCCGACCAATTCGGCTTGATCGGCTCGCTCTTAGAGGAGCGCGGCGATGCTGAGCAGATCGAGGGGGTGCTCGGCACCCTCGCTCAATTCAACACGGCGGAGCTGGTCGCTAAGGTAGGGGGCCTGTTGCGGCGCGTGAGCGCCCTCATGCAGGTTTACAACCAGGTCACCAATTCCCTTTCCCTGGATACCGTTCTGCCGCACCTGGTCGATATCGTAACCCGGGCACTCAAGACCGAGCGCGGCACCCTCTTCCTGCACGACCCCGATACCAACGAGCTGTTCTCGCGCGTGGTCCAGGGCGGCCAGGTCGATGAGATTCGCATCCCCGCCACCACGGGCATCGTCGGCAGCGTGTTCACCAGCGGCGAACCGCTCCTGATCGACGACGCCTACGCGGATCCGCGCTTCAACCAGGAGGTCGATCGCCGCACCGGCTTCAAAACACACAATATCCTCTGTGCTCCGCTGCGCGACAAGGTCGGCACCATCATCGGTGCGACCCAGGTGCTCAACAAGCGCACTGGCAATTTCGACGCCGAGGATTTGTCCCTGCTCGAAGCCATCACAGCTCAAGCCTCGGCGGTCCTGGAAAACGCACGGCTGTTCGAGCGGGTGGAGAAGTCGCGGCGCGAGGAAGCGCAGATGCTGGAGGTGTCGAGCGCGCTCTCCAGCGAACTGCAGATTGGCCCCCTCCTCGCCAAGATCATGCGCGCGACCACCGAGGTGCTGGACGCCGATCGCAGCACTCTGTTCCTGTTCGACCCCAAAACGAACGAACTTTGGAGCCGCGTGGCCGAGGGAGTTGAAACCAAGGAAATCCGCTTTCCAGCCAATGCCGGCATCGCCGGCGAGGTGTTCAGCGCCGGCCGCACGCTCAACATCCCGGACGCCTATGCCGACCCGCGCTTCAACCGGGAGGTCGACCGGCGGACCGGCTACCGGACGCGCACCATCCTCTGCATGCCGATCGTCAACAAGGGCGGCCAGCGGATCGGCGTCACTCAGGTTCTCAACAAGCGCGGCGGCCCCTTCGCCGCGACCGACGAGCACCGCCTGCGCGCCCTCTCCGCCCAGGCGGCGATCGCCATCGAGAACGCGCAGTTGTTCGACGATGTCCTCAACGTCAAGAACTACAACGAGAGCATCCTCAAGAGCCTGAGCAACGGGGTGATTACCCTCGACACCGAGGATCGCATCATCAAGGCCAACGAGGCGGCGCTCCGCGTCCTCAAGCTGTCCGACGAGGACATCCACAACCAGCGGGTCGACCAGGTGTTCACCGGCGCCAACGGCTGGGTGATGGCGAGCGTGCGCAACGTCCAGGCGAGCGGCGCCACCGACCTGGTGTACGACACCGAGATGCAGCTCGGCGACGGCACGAAGGTGTCGCTCAACCTCACCTGCGCGCCGCTGATCGACATCAAGGAGCAGTCGATCGGCTGCATGCTGATCTTCGAGGACATCTCGCGCGAAAAGCGGATTCGCGGGACCATGGCCCGCTACATGACCAAGGAGATCGTCGACAAGCTGCTGGAGGAGGGCGAATCAGCTCTCGGCGGTGCGTCCCAGGAGGTGTCGATCCTGTTCTCGGACATCCGCCAGTTCACGACCATCTCGGAATCGCTCGGCGCGCGCGGCACGGTCAGCCTTTTGAACGAGTACTTCTCGGAGATGGCGGACATCATCTTCGCCCACAGCGGCATCCTCGATAAGTACATCGGCGACGCGATCATGGCGGTGTTCGGCACACCCTTCCAGAATCCTGCCGATACCGACAACGCGGTGTCGGTGGCCAACGAGATGCTGGTCACCATGCGGCGCTTCAATCGCGCCCGCGCCGAAAGGAACCTGCCGGCGATCGAGATCGGGGTCGGAATCGCCACCGGCGAGGCGGTGGCCGGCAACATCGGCTCGCCCAAGCTGATGAACTACACGGTGATCGGCGACACGGTTAACCTCGCCTCCCGCCTGGAAAGTGCGACCAAGTTCTATAGCGCGTCGCTCCTGGTAAACGCGCTCACCGTCGAGAAGACCAAGGGCGACAAGCGCTACCGCGAGATCGACCTGATCCGCGTCATGGGCAAGGTGAGACCGGCTGCCATCTACGAGGGTCTCAACCACCACTCGGACGAGACCTTCCCGAACATGGCCAAGACGATTGCCGCCTTCGAACGGGGCCTGCGCCAGTACCGTGCCAGCGACTTCGCCGGCGCCATTCGCAGCTTCGAAACCGCCCTCGAGCACAATCCGCGCGACCACCCCTCGCGCCTATATGTGGAGCGCAGCCGCTTGTTCCGGGCAACACCGCCGCCCGACGACTGGGACGGCGTCTGGACCATGGCGGAGAAATAGCGGCTCCAGCAGGACGCCATGGACATTGGCGACGCATTGGCCGCGGCATGGCGATTGCTCGTCACCGGCGACCGGGAACTGTTGCGACATCGTCCTGCTATCGCTCCAGGTGAGCCTGTTCGCCCTGGTCTGCGCCGCCCTGGTGGGCCTCCCCCTCGGCGCGGTCGCCGCGCTGTTCCGCTTTCCCGGGCGGGTCACGCTGACGGTGGTAATGAACGCGGCCATGGGGCTGCCGCCGGTGGTGGTGGGCCTGTTCGTCTATCTGTTGCTGTCGCGGTCGGGCCCGCTCGGACCCCTCGACCTGCTGTTCACGCCGACGGCGATGGTGATCGCCCAGTGGCTGCTGATCACTCCGATCATCGCCGCCCTGACCCGGCAGGCGATCGAAGACCTCTACGCTGAATACCGTGAACACCTGCGCTCGCTCGGGGTCGGCGGGACTCGGCTGATCGGCACCATGCTGTGGGACGCCCGCGTGTCGCTGGTGACTGCCGTGGTTGCCGGCTTCGGTCGGGCCAGCGCCGAGGTCAGCGCAGTGATGATCGTCGGCGGCAATATTCGCGAGCTGACCCGCACCATGACCACCGCGATCGCGCTCGAGACCAGCAAGGGTGACTTCGCCCTCGCCCTCGGTCTCGGGCTGATCCTGATGACGCTCGCACTCGGGGTCAACGCCGCCGCCTACTTGCTGCGCGAACAGGCGCGCCGCTACGCGGTACGACCGCGGCACTCCCTCGCCTCCACCTGGTCGCCGGTGCCGCCGAGCCGCGGGTCCCCCTCGGGCTGGAAGCGCCGATCCTGCCGCTGGCACTCCGCGGCGTGGGCTATGCCGCTGGCGGTCATGCCCTGCTGGATGGCATCGACGCCACCATCACGGTCGGGCTGTCGACCGTCATCCTGGTGCCGAACGGTGCCGGAAAGAGCCTGCTGCTCCGACTCTGTCATGGCCTCCTGCGGCCGACCTCCGGCACTGTCGCGTGGCATGGGAGCGGCGCGGCCGATCCAGGCCTGCTGATCCGCGCCCAGGCGATGGTGTTCCAGCGGTCGGTGATGCTGCGCCGCTCGGCCCACCGCAACATCACCTACGCGCTCGCCGTGCGCGGCGTGGCCCGGCATCAGCGCACGCCGGCGGCCGATGCCGCCCTCGCCGCGGACCGGTCTCGCCAAGGCCGCGGACCGCCCGGTGCGTCTCTTGTCGGGGGGCGAGCAGCAGCGGCTCGCGCTCGCCCGGGCCTGGGCGCTGCAGCCCCAGGTTCTGTTTCTCGACGAACCGACCGCCAACCTCGATCCAGCCGCGACCCGCGCCGTCGAGGAGATCATCCGCGGCATCCACGCCGGCGGCACCAAGATCATCATGACCACCCACGACCTGGCCCAGGCCCGGCGCCTGGGCGACGAGATCCTGTTTCTGCACCAGGGGCGGCTGATGGAGCGGGCCGCGGGCAAGGACTTCTTCGGCCGGCCGCAGACGCCCGAGGCCGCCGCCTTCATCACCGGAGACCTCCTGTGGTGATGCTGCGGATCCTTGCGCTGGTGGCGGCGCTGGCCTTAGGCGCGGCCGATGCCGCCGAGCGATCGCTCCGCCTCGCCTCGACCAACCTCGACCGACAATTCCGGTCTGTTTCAGCACCTCCTGCCGGCGTTCGAGCGCGCGACCGGCATTCGCGTCCACGTCATCGCCGTCGGCACCGGCGCCGCCCTCGAAATCGGTGCGCGTGGCGACGCCGACGTGGTGCTGGTGCACGCGCGCGTGGCGGAGGACGCCTTCGTCGCCGCCGGCCACGGCGTCGATCGTCGCGACGTGATGTACAACGATTTGGTGTTCGTCGGCCCCAGGGCCGATCCGGCCGGCGTTCGCGGCCTGCGCGATGCCGGCGAAGCCTTGCGCCGGATCGCCGCCAGCCAGAGCCGCTTCGTCTCGCGCGGTGACGACAGCGGGACCCACAAGGCCGAACTCGCGCTCTGGATGGCGACCGGAACCGACCCGCGGCGGGCCGCTGGCGCCTGGTATCTGGAGACCGGCGCCGGGATGAGCGGCGCGCTCAACACGGCGAGCGGCAAGGACGCCTACGCCCTGACCGACCGGGCCACCTGGCTGCAGTTCCGCAATCGGGGCACGCTGGAGACTCTGGTCGAGGGTGACCCGCGCCTGTTCAATCCCTATGGCGTGATCCTGGTGAACCCCGCCCGCCACCCGCACGTGAAGCACGCCGAGGGTATCGCCTTCATGGACTGGCTCGGGTCGCGTGAAGGCCAGGCCATGATCAAAGGTTTCAAGATCGAAGGCCGCACCGTGTTCTTTCCAGGCGCCGACCCAGCGCGGCGGCCGGGGAGTTGAGTCGGAGTCCCCCCGTCCGCTCGAACGATGTAGGCTGTGGCCGTATTTACCCGCTCCGCGCCAGAGGCTCGACATGGCCGATTTCCCGTGGAACCACCAGTACGCCAATCTTCCGGGCCTGCGCGTGCATTATGTGCGCCACGGCCAGGGCAAGCCGGTGGTGTTCCTGCACGGCTGGCCGGAGTTCTGGTACACGTGGAAGTCGACTTTGCCTGAGGTGGCGCGGCACTTCGACGTGATCGCCCCCGACCTGCGCGGCTTCGGCGACACCGAGAAGCCGAAGACGGTCGGTGACGTCGATGCCTATGTGGACGATTTGGCGCACCTCCTCGACCATCTCGGGCTGGAGCGGGTGGGTCTGGTCAGCCACGACGTCGGCGCCTGGGTCGCACAGGGCTTCGCCCGCCGCTATCCGGAGCGGGTCCGCAGCCTGTTCTTCTTCAATTGCCCGTATCCTGGAATCGCCGAGCGCTGGGCGGACCCGGATCACCTGATCGAGGTCTGGTACCAGTTGTTTCACCAGCTCGACGTCGGCACCCAGCTCGTCGGCTACAACCGCGACACCTGCCGCATCTACTTCGCGTACGTTCTCTCGCACTGGTCACACGACCCCCGTGCATTCGACGCCGATCTCGAGGCGTGGGTGGACAACATGATGAAGCCAGGCAACCTGCAAGGCGGGTTCGACTGGTACAAGGCCTCCAGCGCGCCGCGGCTGAAGACCATCCGCGAGGGCGCGCCGACTCTCCCCAAGATCACCCACCCGACCCGGGTCTTCTGGGGCGAGAGCGACAAGGTGTTGAAGGCGAGCTTCGTCGATCGCCTGCCCAACTACTTCAGCGATCTCCGCGTCGACATCGCCAAGGGGGCCGGACACTTCGTGCACATCGAGAAGCCGGCCGAGAGCACCCGCGAGATCATCACGTTCTTCACCGGCCGTGGCGCCTGAGCGGGCTACTCGCAGGAGACCAGGAGCGCGAGCGGCACCGCGGCGGCCCGCGCCCCGAGTTCGGCCACGGCCAGTATCTCGCCGGAGCTGAGATCGACGGCGGCACCGAGCCCAGCTTCCCGGGCGATGGCGGCGAGCCCCCCAGGCGCGGCGCCGGCGACCAGGATCATGGGCCGCCGACCGGAGCGCACGTTGACCATGCGCACCTCCCCGCGGGTCTCCACCCCGTCGATCGCCAGCGGCTCCGTCGCCGGCAACAGGTGATTGAGGGCGGCGAAGACATGGGCGGCGGGGCGCGGGTTGAACATGCGATCGATGAAGCCGTGGCGCGGGTGATAGCCGCGGTCGACGTCCATGAAGGTGTCGAACATGAACGTCACGCGTGGCCATGCGCGCGCGGCCAAGAGCGTGTCGGCGACCACCCGCGCCGTGTCCGCGTCGTCGTCCCGGTCGCGGGCGATGCTGGCGTCGGCCAGCTTGACGGCACCGACCACAGCCAGATTTGCGGCAGCCGCGAAGCGGTCGAGCAGGGCGGCGATCTCCAGGATGGCGCTACCGCGCTCGATGCGCACCACGACCCCGTTGATTGCCGCGCGAAACTCCTTGCGGGCGAGGAGATCAGCATGCCGCTCAAGTTCCGTCGGCATCAACCCGGTGCGGATGAAATGGCTGAACTTGCCGCCGTCGAAGTGGGCGTCCTCGTGCATGCGGAGCTTGGCCCAGGTGAGGGGCACGCCGGTGGTCGCGCGGAATGCCGCGAGCTGCCCGAGGTCGCGCTCGAGCCCCTGGGTGCTCAAGTTCACCTCGATCCCCGAGATCAGGCCGGGCGCCGCTGTGATCGCCTCGGTGACGGCGGTGCGCGGCACGCCGAGCGCGGTGACGACGAATCGGTGGCCGACGTCGCGCAGCAGCACCATCCGCGAACGCACATAAGAGTCGGTCAGATCACGATCCGGCACCTTCAGCAGCGACGCTCCCATCTCCCAGAGCGCCATGACTGGGTAGTCGTTGCGTGCCGGTTTGCGACCGAACTCCTGCACGCCGCCGGTGGCCGGGATCTCGAGCACCTCCGCCCACGGATGGCGCATCTCGATGCCGACGTTGCCGAGGTTGGCCGTCTTGATGCTCTGCGCCGGCAAGGTGCGCCGTTTCGGCAACGCCGCGCCAGGCGCCAGCTTGCGGCCGCCCGTGCGTACCAGCCGCATGACGTGGCCGCGCTCGTGCACATCGACGATCGCGTAGCCGAACTTGCCGACGTCGCCGCGCCCGAACTCGTTGCCGGGATTGACCCGGTAGAACTCGCTGTAGTCGTGACGCAGAAAAGCGGTGGACGGCAGCAGGTAGAACTCGGTATCGGCGATTCGGTCGTACCAGAAATTGTGGACGTGGCCGGCGAAGATGGCTTCCACCCGATACTGACGGATCAGGCGCAGCAGCCAGGCCCGGCCAGGTTGATCGATGTTGTCGTAGGTGCTGCGCTCGTCCTCGACGTGGACGAACGGCGGATAGTGGGTGAAGAGGAACAGCCGGCGGCCGGCATGGGCGGCGAACTCGCGCTCCAGCCACTCACGCTGCTCTGCCTCGCCTGCCAGCCCGGAGTTGAGCAGCAGCGCATTCACCACCAGGCCACGGACCGTGCCGTGGTCGAAGGCGAAATAGTCGCGGCCGAACGCCTCGCGGTAGATGCGTACATAGTCGTCGCACACGCTGTCCGCCGGCATCCAGTCGACGCGCTTGTCGCCAACATCGTGATTGCCGGGCACCAGGTGGAGCGGTACCCGGAGGTCCCGGGCGAGATCCTTGAAGCGCCGCACCGCCTCGGCGAACGTGGGTAGCGACGGGGTCGGATGCACGATGTCACCGAGGTGCACGATGAAGTCCGGCCCCGGGTCGAGCGCGGAGATCTCGTGCAACACCCAGCGTGCCCGGGCGTTGGCCTCGGCGTTGGTGCGGAACGGCGAGACCGAGTGGTCCTCGTCCTCGTTCACATGGGTGTCGGCGATTACGACGAACGAGAAGAGGCGCTTGCCCTCAGGGGAGAGTACGGCGCGATCCATATGTCTGCCTCGGCGTAGCGGTTGGCTAGAAGCCCGTCATGCCAGAGGACAGGGGTGGATGGGAAGCGCCAGGAGCACCCGCGGGCGAAACGCGGCGGTTGCTACTTGGGATCGAACTGCTTGGCGCGCTGCTTCGCCGCCTTGCGCCCGGCTTCGGGCAGCGAGCGGTCGAGACGGGCGAGGAAATGGCGCGCTCCTTCCGGCTCCTGCGCCTCGGCCAGGGTCAGCCAGAAGTAGGCCTCCGCTTCGTTCTTGGCGACACCCTCGCCGGTGAAATACATCCGTCCCAGCCAGAGTTGCGCCTTGCCATAGCCGGAGCGCGCGGCCTGCTCGAACAATTCAGCAGCGCGCAGGAAGTCGCGCTCGACGCCCTGGCCGCGGTAGTAAAGCCGCCCCAGGTCGAAATGCGCCGCCGCCAGGCCGTCGTCCGAGGCGGCGGCGAACAGCTGCGCCGCCCGCGCCAGGTCCTGCCGCGTGCCGTCGCCGAAATAATACATGTACGCCAACGACCGGCCGGCCTTGGCGTTGCCCTGCTTGGCGGCGGCCTCGTACCAGCGGAAGGCCTCGGCCGGGTCCTGCTTGAGGCCGCCGCGGCCATCGCGGTGGAAGTTGGCAAGGTTGCGCTGCGCCTTGTCATTGCCCTGTTCGGCGCTCTTCCGGTACCACTCGGCAGCCTTGACTTCGTTCCTGGCGACCCCACGCGCCTCCTCGAGCAGGACGCCGACCGAGCGCTGCGCCTCGGCGTGGCCACGATTGGCCGCCTTCAAGAACCATTGGTACCCGCCGGCGGGATCACTGCGCGCGTCGCGCACGCGACCCATCCAGTACTCGCCCTCGGCGTTGCCGCCATCGGCGTCGGACTTGAACGCCGCCTCGGCGGCCTCGAAGTCATCGGCCTCGAAGGCCGTGCGGCCCTTCTGCAGATCCGCGGCGGCCGGAAATGCCAGCAGCAGCACCATCATCAGGGCAAGGCGCGTCATCGTTCTCTTTCCTTGCTCCACCCACCCCTCAGCCTAGGACGGGCACCGTGAATCGGCAATGAACGCTCAGCGCAGCATCGCGACCGTCGCCAGCGCGATCAGGATCCATAGCACCAGCCGGCGAAACGTGGTCTCGCGCACCAGCCGAAATCCCCGGGCCCCGAGGTAGGTGGTGCCGATATAGACCAGGCAGACCAGCGCCAGCCCCGGCAGGTCGGCGGCCGCCACCGCGCCCATCGCCACGAAGGCCGCCGCCATCACTATGTTGGTTACCATCAGCCAGAACACGCCATTGGCGCGGCTCACGTCCACCCGCCCCGGAGCGGCCAGGAAGAAGATCATCACCACCATGGCCACGTAGGTAGCCCCCAGCACCGCGCCCGAGACCGCGCCGACCAGGGCGACCGTCAGGTCCGATGGCTCGCGCTTGAAGCGTACGCCGCGCAGCATCGCCACGGCGCAGGCGGCGACCACCCCGGCGATGAACTTCTTGACGATACCGGCGTCGAGGGTGAGGAGCGCATAGATGCCGATCGGCAGCGCGACCAGCCCGGCGATGGTGCTGATAGTGGTCTTGCGCCACTCGACCAGGCGAACCGTGCTGTGCAGGAGCGGCACATTGCCGGCGAGGTCGATCAGCAGCACCTTCGGAATCACGGTTGCCGGGGGATAAGCCAGGGTCAGGATCAGGCTCATCACCGCCGCCCCACCGAAGCCGGTGAAACCCCGCACGAAGCCGGCGACGAAGGCGGCGAAGCAGGCATAGGCGATTGGCCCGGCGCTGGTCAGCGATAGTTCCGGCAAATCGGCCTCCCTCGCCCTGACGCCCGACCGGCGCTGCGGGAGAGTAGCGACGCGCCGCCTGACTGTCATCCCGGCAGGGGCTGCGGGGAGATCGAGAAATCACCGAAAATTCGTCGCAGTTTTTACTTAAATCATTGAAATATAACGATTTTTCTTGACAGATGCCCGGCGATCATCTATCAAGCACCCATGGAACAGATCCGCAGCACAGCTCTTACCGGACTGGCAGCCGCCACGCGCAGGCTGGCCGCTTCCGCGAGCAACATCGCCAACCAGCGCACCACGCGCCCGGTCGACCAGGACGCTGAGGCGCCGGCGGACGTCTACCGCCCGGTCCGGGTGCGGCAGACCGCCTTGGTCCCCTACGGCGTCGAATCGGAGTTCGAGACACTCGAGTCGGCCACGGTGGTCGAGCCCGACCCGTACAGCCCGACCGGGTACTCGGCCGCGCCCGATTTCGACTATGGGGAGGAAATGGTGCAGCAGCGCATCGCCATGCTCACCTACAAGGCCAATCTCGCCGTCCTCTCCGCCCAGGGGGCGATGGAAGAGGCCCTGCTCGACATCTCGGCCTGAGGCGCTCCGCCGGCGCGGCGAGCTTTACCTGCCCCCGCGCCCGCCCCTATCGTCGCGGGTGATCAACTCCGGCGAGGGCGGCAGCCATGGCGAACGACGGGTTCAAGCACGCGACCATCGACATTCCCGGCGTGCGCGTGCATTACGTGCGCGAGGGCGCCGGCACACCCCTGATCCTGCTCCATGGCTGGCCCGAGTTCTGGTACGTCTACCGCAAGAACATCAAGCCGCTCGCCCGCGATTTCGACGTGATCGTGCCGGACCTGCGCGGGTTCGGCGAAAGCAGCAAGCCGGGCGGGCGCCCCTCCATCGAGACCTATGTCGACGATTTCGCGGCGCTGGTGGACGCCCTCGGTGTGAAGCGGTTCGGCGTGGTCACCCACGATGTCGGGGCCTGGGTCATGCAATGGTACGCGCGGCGCGCGCCCGAGCGCCTGACCGGGCTCTTCTTCTTCAACTGCCCGAATCCTGGCGTCGGCACCCGCTTCTACGCCCCCGACCACGTCAAGGAAGTCTGGTATCAGAACTTCCACCAGCTGCCCTGGGCGGCGGCCATGGTGGGGTCCTCGCGCGAGGCGTGCCGGCTCTATTTCAAGCACTTCCTCTCCCACTGGGCGCATGATCCGCACACCTTCGACGCCGATGTCGATGCCTGGGTCGACAATTTCTTGCGCCCCGGCAACCTGCAGGGGGGCTTCGACTGGTATACCGCAGTGAACGAGACCCGCGTGCGCTGGGCCAAGGAAGGCCCACCCAAGCTCGACGTCATCACCGTGCCGACCCGGGTCATGTGGGGTCTCTCCGACAAGGTGTTGCCGGCGGCGTGGCGCGACCGCCTCGGTGACTATTTCAGCGACATCCGGGTCGGGGTGTTCGAGAACGCCGGGCACTTCCCCCACTATGAGCGGCCCGACGAGGCCAACGACGCGATCCTGCGCTTCTTCCGCGGGCGGGACTGAAGGCCGTCAGGGCACTCGGAACAGCGGAATCAGAAACCCCAGTTCGCGCAGATACTCGGTTCCCTCGAACAGCAGGTAGCCGAGAAAGAATAGGCTGGTATCGCGCAGGTGACGCGCGATCAGCCGTGGTGAGACCTCGAGCACCGCTATGTCACGCCACGCGGAGAACCGCGGCCACCAGCGTGGCACCCTCCGCACATAGTTCGCGTACGCGGCGCCATGCAGGTGCGCGAGGTGCCCTTCCTCGCGGCGCACGACCACAATGTAATAAAGCGCGAAGGCAACCGGAGCGACCAGCAGCAGCGTTGCCATCTCCGACAGGCACGCGATCCCGATCACGCCGATGAAGCTGAACACGTAGAGCGGGTTGCGCGTGATCGAGTAGGGACCGAGCATCACCAGCTCGTGGCTCTTGCGACCCGCGACATAGACCGATGACCACACCCGGCCCAAGAGACAGATCACGAGGCTGATGACGCCGAAGACCTCGGACGCTTCGTGCACCCACTCGCGCCGTCCGTCCGGCGGGGCGGCGACGGCCAAGAGCGGTATCAGAAGGAAAAGAAGCCAGCGCGTGTACCGCGTTCGCCCGAGCAGTAGAGCGCGGAAGACCGGCACGTCGGGGGAGGGTCGTTCGGAGTGCGATGGGTCCGCCACCGGCTACCTACCGCCCGTCACGTCGACCGTGCAGCCGGTCATGTAGGAGGCTTCCTCCGAACACAGCCAGACCACGGCGTTCGCCACCTCCTCGGGCCGGCCGACACGGCCCATGGGGACAGCCGTCTTGGCGATCTCATTGACCGCCGCCTCGCCGCCGATGGGATCGAAGATTTCCGTCAAGGTCAGGCCTGGGCGGAGCGAGATCACCCGAATGCCCTCCCGCGCCACTTCCTTCGCCAGGCCGAGGGAGAAGGCGTCGATGGCGCCCTTGGTGCCGGCATAGACCACGTCCCCCGGCAGTCCGCCATGCTTGGTCGAGGACGAGGAGATGTTGACGATCGTGCCGCCTGCGCCGCCGTGCTTGGTGGACATGCGCCGGATCGCCTCGCGGCAGGCAATGAGCGGCCCGCGCACGTTGACCGCCAGCATGCGATCGACGATCCCAGCCCGCAGATCTTCGATACGCATCGGGTCGCCGCTGTCGATGCCGGCGTTGTTGACCAGGGCATGGAGCGGGCCGAGCCGACGGTCAACCTCGGCGAACATGGCGTTGATTTGCACCTCGTCCCCCAAATCAGCGCGGACGGCGATCGCCTCCCCGCCCCCCTGTTCGATCGCCTTCACCACCTGCTGCGCGCGATCCGGCGATTGGTGGTAATTGACACAGACGCGGTAGCCCGCCCGCGCGGCGCGCTGGGCGATCGCGGCGCCAATGCCTCGGCTCGCCCCCGTTACGATCATCGCTCTGCGCAACCGACATCCCCCACGGCTGATTGGGGCATTCTTACGTCCGCGGCTGCTCCCGCGCAACCTGCCGCATGACATCGCCGCCCCGCACGCCCTATTCTGCCCGCGAGCGAACGCCGCAAGGAGAGCCAGACCATGCCCGACGGCAAGAACCGCCAGATCCTGCTCGCCGCCCGCCCCGTGGGCGAGCCGAAGCCGAGCGACTTCCGCATGGTCGAGACGGCCATCCCGACCGCCGGCCCCGGCCAGGTGCTGGCGCGGACCATCTTCCTGTCGCTCGACCCCTACATGCGCGGGCGCATGAACGCGGGCAAGTCCTACGTCCGCCACCTCGAGATCGGCGAAGTGATGACCGGCGGCGCGGTGAGCCAGGTGCAGGCCTCCAACGACCCTCGCTTCAAGCCCGGCGACATCGTCGAGGGGCGCACCGGCTGGCAGGACTACGCCGCAGTAGACGCCGGCGAGGTGCGGCGGATCGCGCCCGACCTCGCCCCGATTTCGACCGCGGTCGGCATCCTTGGCATGCCCGGCATGACCGCCTACACCGGGCTGCTCAACATCGGCCAGCCGAAGGCGGGCGAGACCGTGGTGGTGGGCGCGGCCTCGGGCGCGGTCGGTGCCGCGGTCGGCCAGATCGCCCGGATCAAAGGCGCCCGCGCGGTCGGCATCGCCGGCGGCCCGGACAAGTGCGCTCATGTGAAGCGGGACCTCGGCTTCGACGAGTGCCTCGACCACAGGGCTCCCGGCTTCGCGGAGGCACTGTCGAAGGCCTGCCCGAAGGGCATCGACGTCTACTTCGAGAACGTGGGCGGCCCCGTGTTCGAGGCGGTCCTCCCCCTCCTCAATCCGTTCAGCCGCGTGCCAGTCTGCGGCATCATCGCCCACTACAACGCGACCGAACTGCCGGCGGGGCCGAACAAGGTTCCGGTCCTGATGCGGGCGGTCCTCTCGAACCGGATCACCATCCGCGGCTTCATCGTGTTCGATTATGCCGACCAGCAGGACGAGTTCCTGCGCACCATGTCGGGCTGGATCCGGGAGGGCCGGGTGAAGTACCGCGAAGATGTCGTTGATGGCCTGGAGAACGCGGTCGAGGCCTTCCGCGGCCTGCTGCGGGGGCGCAATTTCGGCAAGCTGGTGGTGCGGGTCTCCCCCGACCCCACGGCCGCCGCCCGCTGAACCGCCGGTGACGATCATGGATTTCTATCACGCCGGCATGCGCGCCCTGCAGGACCGCTACGAAGGCCGCGGCGTCGCCGACCGGATCGCCCAGCACCGCCGCCATGGGGAATTCAGCCCGGCGGAGCGCGCGCTGATCGAGTCGACGCGCTTCTTTTTCCTGGCGACCGCCGCGGGGGGATGCGTCGACTGTTCCTTCAAGGGCGGCGAGCCGGGCTTCGTGCGGGTCACGGGGCCGAGCGAGCTCACGTATCCGGACTATGACGGCAACCGCATGTACCGCAGCCTCGGCAACATCGCGGAAAGTCCGCAGGTCGGCCTCTTGTTCATGCCGATCGACGGGACCCGATTCGACGGCATGGCCGGGCGGCTGCGGGTCAGCGGCCGGGCTGAGATCGACGAGCGCCCCGAGGCCCGCGCCGGCTGGGTCGGCGCCAAGCGGCTGGTGCGGGTCAGGGCGGAACACATCTACACCAACTGCCCGCGCTACATCCCGGCGCTGCAACTGGTGGAACCCTCGGTCTACGCACCCCGCCCGGGCCACACGCCGCCCGAACCGGAGTGGAAGAGCCGGGACTACATCCGCGACGTCCTCGAGCGCGAGCGGCGGTAGCGGCAACAACCCATCCCACGGGAGAGCATGACATGCAACTCACTGGACTCTCAGGCGCGGCCTTCATCGTCAGCGGCGCCGGCCAGGGCATCGGCGAGGGCGTCGTCCGGGCGTTGGCCGCCGCCGGCGCCCGCGTCGGCCTGACCGACATCAACGCCGAGACCCTGGGCGCAGTCGCCAAATCCCTGCGCGCCGGCGGGGCGACGGTCGCGAGCGCCGTCGCCGACATGGCCGACGAGACCCAGATCCGCCGCGCGGCCGCCGCCCTGGAGAAGGAACTCGGCCCGATCCAGGGGCTGGTGAACGTGGCTGGCGTGCAGCGCTCGGGGCGCATGCTGGAGCAGGGCGTGGACGACTTCGACCTGCACTACCGCATCAATACCCGCGCTCATTTCATCATGACCCAGGCGGTCGCCAAGGGCATGGCGGAGCGGCGCCGGGGCGCGATCGTCACCATCACCTCGATCACCGCCTTCACACCACGGGTCAACCAGGGTGGCTACTGCACGTCCAAGGCCGCGGTCAGCCACCTGATGCGGGTCTTCGGGCTGGAGCTGGCGCCGCTCGGCGTGCGCTGCAACACGGTGGCGCCGGGCTCGGTCGAGACCGACATGATCCGCCGCTTTGCCGCCACCTCCGGTTTCGCCGAGCAGCTCTTGGCCGGCAGCCCGAAGGACTTCCGCCTCGGCATCCCGCTCGGCAAGAACGGCCAGATCGCCGACATCGCCAACACGATCCTGTTCCTGCTCTCCGACCAGTCCTCGCACATGACCATGCACGAAGTCGTGGTCGACGGCGGCATGACCTTAGGGATGTGACTCAGAGCGGCGGCCTCTTGCCCCGCATCGGCGCCGCCGCTTCGAGCACCAGGCCCGCGCGCAGCACGGCCACGTCGTCGCCCAGGCGGCCGACCACCTGCACGGCGATCGGCAGGCCGTCGGCGGAAAGCCGCCAGGGCACGGCGAGCGCCGGCTGCCCGGTGATGTTCCAGGGCACGGTCGCGCGCACCATGTGGCGCGCGGGCACACTCTTGCCGGCAACTTGATATTCGCGCAGGTCGTGGGGCGGCGCCGGCAGCGGCGTGAGGGGGCAGAGGATCAGATCGAACCGCCGCATCGCCGCCGCCACCTCGGCACGCAGCGAATCGCAGGCGGCGAGGGCGGCGAGGTACTCGTCGAAACTCGCCGGCGCGAGCTTGCTGCGCCGGCGAATGTTCTCGGACAGCTCCCCCTCCCGCCCCGCCAGCAGGGGCGCGAGAAATGCGCCGCCTTCGGCGCCCCAGATCGCCAGGGTGAGCACCTGCCAGTCGCGCGCGTCCAGCGCCGGGGTCCGGAACGGCTCGACCACCGCGCCGGCATCGGCCAGCGCACCGGCCGCCGCCTGCACGGCCGCGACTATAGCGGGCTCGATTGGGTCGGCGCCGGCGTGCTCGGACAGGCCGACGCGGAAGCCCCGGACATCGGCGCGGAGTTCGGCGGCGCGGAAGGGTGCAAGGGGGCGCGCCTCGGGATCGAGCCCGTCGGGACCATCCAGGATCGCGAGCCCGAGCGCGAGATCGCGCACGCTCCGCGCCATGGGACCGGCGTGCATGAAGCGCAGCAGCGTGTCCGGCCAATGCCCGGTCAAGGGCACGCGGCCGTGGCTGGGCTTCAGCCCGAACACGCCACAGAGCCCCGCCGGCAGCCGGATCGATGCGGCGACATCGCTGCCCAGACCCAACGCCGACATGCCAGCCGCCAGCGCGGCGGCCTCGCCGCCGCTGGAACCGCCGGCAATGCGCGCCACATTCCACGGATTGTAGGTACGGCCGAACGGTTTGTTGTCGGTCTCCCACCAGAGCGCGAACTCCGGCAGGTTGGTCTTGCCCAGGAACACGGCCCCGGCGGCCCGGAGGCGCGCCACCGCGCTCGCGTCCGCTGCCGGTACGCGGTCGCGGAACAGCTCGGAGCCACGGGCACAGACCATACCCGCGACATCGAAGCAGTCCTTGATCGAGACCGGCACGCCATCGAGCGGCCCGCGCGGCTGACCCCGCGCCAGACGCACCTCCGCCGCCTTGGCCTCCGCCATGGCGTCCATGTTCAGGGTGACGAAGGCGTTCAGCTTGGGATTCAGCTCCGAAATCCGCTGCTCATGGGCGCGCAGCACCTCGACCGGCGAGAGCGTCCTTGCGCGCAGCGCCGCCGCGAGAGCGGTGGCGTCCTGGAAGCAGATCTCCTCGGTCATCCCATGCCCCGCCCGCCCCTAGGTCTGTCGCCGCTTGCGCGCGGCCCAATCCTGCCATTCGCCGAGGCGCGGGTTCCACGCCCGCTGCTCGTAGAAGTCGATCACCGGCGCGTAGCGATCGAGGATGCGCCGGAGTTCGCCGACCGCGCAACTGGGGCCACCGGGAACCGGGTCGTACGCGTCGGTGCGGAGATCGGTGCGGGGGTAGGGATGGCGCCCGGCAACCATGATCGCGCCGGCATACTGGCCGCCTTTCTCGCCGCCGGCGTCACGCGCGGCTTCGAGGGCGCGCATCAGCCGCTCCTCCAGGATTTCCCCGGCGCTGGCACGGAAGGCCTGCGCCATGCCTTCGACCACGGCGGGCCCCACCAGGTAGTTGCCCATGGCCACCATGTCGGCCTCGTTGATGGCCCCCGCGTGCTCCGGGCATTCGGTGCCGGTTACCACGGCGCTCCGGCCATGCTGATCGACGATGCCGATCTGGCGAAACTCGCGCTGGGCGTCGTTCGCCCGCATTTCCTCGATGATCCGCGCCGGCCCATAGCCGCGCGCCGCCAGATCGAGGCCGAAGGGTCCGAGGCCGGGATCGGCGTACGCCTGAACCGCGAGCGCCGCGACATTGCCGCGCACCCAGGGACAGCGCGAGGCGAGCGCGATCGAACTGGAGGCCATGGCGACGCCCAGCAGCCCGGTGCGCGCGCAGCGGCCGATGATGGTGAAGGTATTGCCGAAGTCGGGATCATCCATGGTCGCCTCGATCATAGTGGCGGTGCCTTAAGGTGCCAGCCCGCCGCCTGCTCGTAAGTGTGACCGGCACGGAACAGCAGCGCCTCGGCGAACGGCCGTCCCACCAGCTGGATGCCGGCCGGCAGCCCGTCACCCATGAAGCCACACGGCACCGAGAGCGCCGGCAGCCCGAGGTAGTTGATCGGCCGGGTACACCGGGTCATGGCCGCCATGAAGGCCGGCAGCCCGCCGGCATCGGTGAACGCGACCTCGGCCAGGCGCGGGGTCGGCCGCAGCATGCCGGGGGTCAGCAGCAGATCCACCTTGCCGAACACGGCCCGGGTGAACTCCTCCAGCACCCGGCCGCGCAGGCGCAGGGCGTCGGCGTACTCGACCGCGGCATGGTGGTATCCGAGTTCGAGGCGGGAGCGGATCTCGGGCGAATAGTCCTGCGGACGGGTGCGCATCCATTCGCCGTGGATGGCGGCACCCTCGACGTTGATGATCAGCGCGGTCGCGTCGCTGACCGGCGCCAGGTCCGGAACCGCGAGCGGAACCAGGGTCGCGCCGAGGTCGCGGAAGGCGAGCCCCGCGGCGGTGACCAGGCGCTCCACGTCCGCATCCAGCCCGTCGCCGAAATAATTGCCGGGCAGCCCGATGCGCAGTCCCTGCACGCCCCGGTCGATCTCCTGTTCGTAGTCGCCGACCGGCACATCGGCCGTGGTCGGATCGGCCGCGTCCCGGCCCGCGATCACGGTGGTCAGGCGGGCGCAGTCGCGCACCGTCCGCGCCATGGGGCCGGCGTTGTCGAGGGAATGGCTGAGGGGCATGACCCCGGCCCGGCTGATGCGGGTCTGGGTCGGTTTCAGGCCCGCGATGCCGTTGCAGAAGGCCGGCACGCGGATCGAGCCGGCGGTGTCCGACCCGAGCGCCCCATAGACCAGGCGCGCCCCGACGGCAGCGCCGGAGCCGCTGGAGGAGCCGCCGGCGATGCGGTCCCGCGCCCAGGGGTTGCGGGCCGGGCCGTAATGCACGTTGTCGCCGGCCGGTCCCATGGCGAACTCCGACATGTTGAGCGTGCCAAGATCGACGGCCCCGGCGGCGTCCAGCCGCGCGAGCACGGTCGCCGTCACCTCGGGCACGAAATAGCGGCGAATGCGCGAGCCGCACGTGGTCACCCGCCCCGCGCGGTAGAACAGGTCCTTATGGGCGAGCGGCACGCCGTGCAGGGAGCCGAGCCAGCGCCCCGCCGCCAGGGCCCGGTCGGCGGCATCCGCCGCCGCCAAGGCCCGGTCGCCATCGACCAGCAGGAAGGCGTTGATCTCAGGTTGCAACCGGTCGATACGGGCGACGCAGGCTTCGGTGACGGCGCGGCTGGTGACCTCGCGGCGGGCGATCCGGTCGGCCACCTCGGTCAGCGTAAGGTCGGTCAGGTCAGCCACGACGGCCCTCCCCCGCCGCCCGCAGGAGTGCCGGCGCAAAAGCGGCCGGCTCGTCCTCGAACCGGCCGGCCGCGGCCATGCGCCGGAGGCCCTTGCCAATCGCCTCCACCTGCTGGGCGAGCTCGGCCGCCCGCTCCGGCGCGAGTTCCAACCCCATTCGCCCCGCGTGCCAAGCAGCCGCAGTCTTGCCGTTCTCGCTCATGGATGTCCCCTCCCTGGCGCCATTGCAATTTAAGCCCCCCCGGGCCCGGCGTCATCCTGCCCGGTGTAGCTGACGCGTCAAGTTGTCCGGTTTATGTAGCGCATCGATTGACTGCTTCTGTTGCAGTTGTTGGGCCTGTGGGGTTGTGGGCAAGGCGTAGCCTTGTCCATAAGTCCACAGGCTGGCTGGCGGGCGTCGAAGCGGTTCACGC
>SHWA01000045.1 GCA_009693995.1 Alphaproteobacteria bacterium
AGGCTTACATCGAGGCCTATTTCGCCCGCTATCCGGGCATCCGCGACTACATGGAACGCACCAAGGCGTTCTGCCGCCAGCACGGCTATGTCACCACGCTGTTCGGGCGCCGCTGCCACATGCCGACCATCAACGACAAGAACCCGGCCCGGCGCAGCTTCACCGAGCGCGCCGCGATCAACGCGCCGCTCCAGGGTTCGGCGGCCGACATCATCAAGCGGGCGATGGTGCGGCTCCCCGACGCGCTCCACGCCAAGCGACTTTCGGCCCGCATGCTGCTCCAGGTGCACGACGAACTGGTGTTCGAGGTGCCGGACTCCGAGGTCGAGGCAACCGCCGCGCTGGTGAAGCGCGAAATGGAGCGGGCGGCGCACCTGAGCGTGCCCTTGACCGTCGCTACCGGGACGGGGCGCCACTGGGCCGAGGCGCACTGAGGCGCGACTTAAGCGCGGGCCGCGGGCAGGGGAATGCCCCCGCCCGTGGGTCGCCTGTGGTTCGGTTCAGGCGGCGATCGGCGGCGCGGCCTGCTTGACGCTGGCCGTCACATAGGGCTCGAACTGCTTGAAGTTGGCGTGGAAGCGGCCGATCAGGGTGCGCACGGTCTGGTCGTAGGCGCTCTTGTCCGCCCAGGTGTCGCGCGGGCGCATGACGTCCGCCGGCACGTTCGGGCACGCAGCCGGCACCTGCAGGCCGAAGCTCTGGTCCCGCAAAGTCGCTTCCTTGCCCAGGCTGCCGTCGAGGGCGGCGCGCAGGAGCGCCCTTGTGTACTGGATCTTCATGCGCCGCCCGACGCCATAGGACCCTCCGCTCCAGCCGGTGTTCACCAGCCAGCAGGCAACGTCCTGGCGCGCGATCTTCTCGCCCAGCATCTTGGCGTAGACCGAAGGGTGGCGCGGCATGAAGGGCGCGCCGAAGCAGGTGGAGAAGGTCGCCTGCGGCTCGTTGCCAAGGCCCTTCTCGGTGCCGGCGACTTTGGCGGTGTAGCCCGACAGGAAGTGGTACATCGCCTGATCGGGCGACAGCCTGGCGATCGGCGGCAGCACGCCGAAGGCGTCCGCCGTCAGCATGATCACGTTCTTGGGATGGTCGGCACGGCCCGTCGCGGAGGCGTTCGGGATGAACGAAATCGGATAGGCGGCGCGGGTATTCTCGGTCAGGCTCGCGTCGTCCAGGTTGAGCACCCTTGTGTCGGCGTCGAACGTCACGTTCTCGAGCACGGTGCCGAAGCGGCGCGTGGTGGCGTAGATCTCGGGCTCCGCCTCGGCCGAGAGGGCGATCACCTTGGCGTAGCAGCCGCCCTCGAAATTGAACAGGCCGTCGGCACCCCAACCGTGCTCGTCGTCGCCGACCAAGGTGCGCTCGGGGTCGGCGGAGAGAGTGGTCTTGCCGGTGCCCGAGAGGCCGAAGAAGACGGCCGCGTCCCCTTTCGTTCCCACATTCGCCGAGCAGTGCATCGGCAGCACGTCGCGCGCCGGCAGCAGGAAGTTCAGGATCGAGAACACCGACTTCTTGATCTCGCCGGCGTAGGACGTGCCGCCGATCAGCACCAGGCGCTCGGCGAAGTTGATGATGATGAACACCTCCGACTGGGTGCCGTCGATCTCCGGCACGGCGTGGAAGCGGGGCGCGTGGATAATGGTGAATTCGGGCTGCACATGGGCCAGATCCGCCGCCGGGGGGGTGATCAGCATGTTGCGGGTGAACAGACTATGCCAGGCGGTCTCGGTGATGACGCGAATGGGGATGCGAAAGGTCGGGTCGGCGCCGGCGTAGAGGTCCTGCACGAACACGTCGCGGCCCTGGAGGTAGGCCAGCATGCGATGGCGCAGGCCTGAGAAATGCCGCTCCGATATCTCGCGGTTGATCGCGCCCCACGAGATGTCCTTCTCGCTGCCGGGCTCGCGGACGATGAACTTGTCGTTGGCGGAGCGTCCGGTGTGGTGGCCGGTGCGCACCACCAGCGGTCCGTCGGCGGCCAGATGGCCCTCGTGGCGGCAGATGGCGGCCTCATAAAGCTCGGCGGTGGTGCCGTTCCAATGGGCGCTCGAGAGGTTGTGCAGGCCATGCCGGTCGAGCCCGTGGCTGCTGATGTGCGGTCCGATCTGTTTCATGGCAGTCCTGCTCGGTTCCACTCACTTCGCGGGGCGAATCGCCGATTTGCTCGGCAGATATTAGGCGAAATCGCGTTTCCTTAGGGTTGACTATGAGGCAGCAATTCGGGGAGCGCCAGAGGCCCGCGCCGCCCGTGCCAGCGCCACGAACGCCCGGCGCGCCCCGTCGGCGTCCCGGATCGGCGCTGAAAATACCAGCCTTTTTAATTGATTATCACTACGGATATCGAAGCCCTCCGGGTCGACCCCGGCCAGCTCGGGGGTTGCGGTCGGGGGGCCGAACGCGGCTTCCCAGATGGCGGCGAGGGCGGCGCCATGGTCGGCGTTCATGTGCTCGCGAATCGCCGGCTCGGCCTCGGCCAGGGGGTCAGAGGCGCCGAGATCCAACCGATACTGGTCGGCGCCGACCCAGTCGATGCGGCCGAAGCCCTGGATCACATGCACCCGCTCGACCACCAGGTGGTAGAGGCGGAAGTCGGCGAAGCCGGCGTAAGTATCGGCCGCAGGGTGGCGGGCGATGAAGCGGGCGCGGCGCAGCGGATCTTCTGAGTGTTGCGCCCGTGCCAGCAGGGTCGCGCGCGCTCCCGCCAGGGGGTCGGCGTCGGCGGCGTGCACCAGCAGCGACACCCGGGGATCGGCCGCCATGTTGCGGCTGTGAACGGCGAGATCGGAGAGCAGCAGCAGCGGTTCCCCGGCGTGGTCGGCGGCGACCAGGGCCAGCGACCCATGTGGCCACCCGGCGGCGTCCCGCAGGCTGGTCGCCAGCATCGCCGTCTCGGCCCGTCGCAGGAGCGCGCGCGCGGCACGGGCCGCGTCGGCAGGCGGTGGAGCGGTCAAGCGCGGGCTCCGTGTCGTTTCGGGTCGATAGTATAGCTCGAAATGTGGCCGAACGAAGGCGGCTCGCGCCGCGCTGCGCCGCAGGGTAGGGTTTCCCCCCATGACCGCTACCGCCACCCTGCCGCCGCCCCTGCCGGTACTCCGGGACCATGTGCGGAGCACCCTCGCCCTCGCCTGGCCCGTGGTGCTGTCGCGCTCCGGGGTACTGTTTCTGGTGGTGGTGGACACGGCGATGACCGGCCACGCCGGCGGCGATGAGCTGGCCTACCTCGCCATCGGCGTCACCCCGCAGTTTCCACTTCTGCTGGCCGGGGTCGGGCTGCTCATGGGGACGATGATCCTGACCGCCCAGGCCGCCGGCGCGGGATCGCTGCGGGAATGCGGCGCGGTCTGGCGGCTCGGGATCGCCCACGCCCTGGCCTACGGACTGGTGCTGGCTACGCTCCTCTGGTTCGCCGGTCAGCCGTTCCTGCGCCTGGTCGGCCAGGCGCCTGAACTAGTGGCCGGCGGTGGCGCGGTGGTCCGTGCCTTCGCCCTCGGTCTCCCCGCCATCCTGCTCTTCGTCGCCACCGCCCTCTTCCTGGAGGGGATCGGCCGGCCGCGTCCGGCGATGCTGATCATGATCGGCGCCAACGTGCTGAACGCCTTGCTCAACTGGGTCATGATCTACGGCAACCTGGGCGCGACGGCGCTGGGCGCCGAGGGCGCCATGCTCGCCACCACGATCGTGCGCTGGCTGGCGGCGGCGGCCCTCGTTGCCTATGCCTTGGCCATGCCCGACGCGGGGCGCTACGGCCTGCGCGGCGGGGGTGCGCGCGCACTGGTGCGCCCGGCGCGGTTCCGCCGCCTCGGCTATCCGCTGGCGCTCACCATGTCGATGGAAGCGACCTGCTACGCGACGGTCGCCATCTTCGCCGGCTGGTTGGGCGCGGCGCCGCTCGCCGCCTATCAGATCAACCTCAATCTGATGGCCCTCGTCTACATGGCGGCGATCGGGTTCTCGATCGCCGCCTCGGTCCGGGTCGGCCACGCCGTCGGGCGCCAGGACACACCAGCGGCGGCGCTCGCCGGCTGGACCGCCATGGGGCTCGCACTGCTGCTGATGACGGCGTTCGCCCTGGTCTTTCTGATCGTGCCCGCGCCGCTCGCCGAGCTCTACAGCACTACCCCGGCGGTGCTGGCGATCGCCGTGCCGGCCATGCTGGTGGCGGCGGCCAATCTGCCCTTCGACGGGCTGCAGGCGGTCGCCATGGGCGCGCTCCGTGGCGCGGGCGACGTCTGGATGCCGCTGGTCCTGTTCCTGGCCGCCTTCTGGGGGGTGTCGGTGCCGCTCGCCTATGCCCTGGCGTTCGGCACGGATTTCGGCGTGGCCGGCCTGCTCGGCGGCCTGCTCGGCGGGGTGATGACGGCGAGCCTGCTGCTGGCGGTGCGCTTCCGCCTGGTCGGGCGCCGGCCGCTCCGGCGGGTCTAAAGCTCCGGCTCGCGGCCGACCAGGCGGCGGAAGGCGTCTTGGTAGCGGGCGGCGGTGCCGGCGACGACCGCCTCGGGTAGGGCCGGCGCAGGTGGGCGCTTGTTCCAGCCGGTGCCCTCCAGATAGTCGCGCACGAACTGCTTGTCGAAGGAGGGCGGACTGATGCCGGTCCGATACCCCTCGACCGGCCAGAAGCGCGAGGAATCGGGGGTCAGGATCTCGTCGATCAGGACCAGGGTGCCGGCGGCGTCCAGGGCGAACTCGAACTTGGTGTCGGCGATGATGATGCCGCGCCCCTCGGCGTAGGCCGCTGCCTCGGCGTAAAGTCGAAGCGCGATCCGGCGCACCGCCGCGGCGGTCTCGTGGCCGACCAGCGTGGCCATCTGGGCAAAGGCGATGTTCTCGTCATGGGCACCGGTCGCGGCCTTGGTCGAGGGAGTGAAGATGGGCTCCGGCAGCCGCCCCGCCTGGGGCAGGCCCTTGGGCAGGGCCATGCCTGAGACCGCGCCGGTCGCCTGATAGTCCTTCCAGCCCGACCCCGCCAGGTACCCGCGCACAATCGCCTCGACCGGCAGCGGCTGAAGTCGGCGCACCACCACCGCGCGCCCCCCCACCTGGGCGCGGTCGGCGGCGCTCGCGACCACGCTCTCCGGCGCCACCTCCAGCAGGTGGTTGGCGACGATGCCGCCCATGCGGGCAAACCAGAAGTTGGCGAGCTGGGTCAGGATCCGGCCCTTGCCGGGGATCGGGCTCGGCAGCACCACGTCGAAGGCGGAGAGGCGGTCGCTGGCGACGATCAGGAGGCGCCGGTCGTCGAGGGCATAGATGTCACGCACCTTGCCGCGCCGGATCAGCGCCAGGCTCGAAAGCGAGGATTCATAGAGAGCTGGCGAGGCGCCGGTCACGGGTCGACGCCGCCCTGGGTGGGGGCGACGCGCGGCTTGCCTCGGCGCTGCTCCCGCTCCCCGTCGATGCCGCTTGCCCTTCTTTCTGCCCGCCCATTGACAGCCATCGAACCAGGATAGGTGATCGGCTCGGCACAGCGATAACAGATTAGAGTCGCCGATCATGCCGGTACGGAACCCGTGTACATTGCCCCGCGCGGCGCCGCCGTTGTCGGCGGGGCACGATCCGGCTAAGATCGATCACCGCGGAACGTCGCGGGCCTCGGCGGTACGGATCCGCGCGAGGTAGTGACGGCCGTGGTCGAGGAAGAACAGCTCCGAACGCACGTGCGCCGCGAGGCGTGGTTTGCACATCGGGCGCTGGTCAATGGGGCAACGAACCAAGTTGGGAGAGCAAGTGCGATGAAGCTGTCCGTGGCTGGAATGGGATGCGTCATGGCGGTGGCCATGCTGTGGGCTGCCCCGGTGGCGGCCGTCGATATCATGAACGAGGACGTGAAGGACCGCGTCATCACAATCACCGAATCTGGCAAGAGCCGCGACATGACCATTGGCGCCGGGCTGATGTCGCCGAACATCTGCCAGAACTGCACCATCGCCATCGTCGAGGGCGGCCAACTCGAGGCGAAGGGCGAGGACTGGATCATCATTCGCGGCGGCAAGCTCGATAAGCCGTGAGCGGCGGCCACGGGTAGGCCGGCGCAAGGGGCCGAGGACGCAGACCGATGCGGGCCACCATCCGCTATTGCCGGCGCTGAGGGTACCGGGATCAGGCCCTCCGTGCGAGGGATCGCCTGACCGCGCGGGGTGTCGCGGAGGTCGTGGTCGAAGAGGGCGCGAGCGACCAGTTCGACATTGCGATCGACGGCCGTGTGGTCTATTCGCGCGCCGTGACCGGTGGCTTTCCGAGCGATGCCGAGGTGGATGCCGAGGTGGATGCCCTGGTGGGATGAACCGGGTGGGTCGAGCCGGGAGGCGCCGATGATCGTCCGGCTGTGGCGCGGCTGGGTGCGGCAGGCGTGAGTTCGGGCCGCGGCAATCTGAGGCGGGGAGCATGGGCCGAATCTTGGCGATCGGCGCGGGACTCGCGATGCTGGCCGTCGCCACACTCGGTCACGCACAGATCGCGCCGTCGGCGGCGGAGGTCGCCGGCTATGGCGGGCTGCACGCGGCAGCGGCAGCCGGGGACGCGGGCGGGATTGCGCGCCTGATCGCGGCCGGCACCGCCCTCGAGGCGCGCGATGGCCAGGGGCGGACGGCCCTCCACGTCGCGGCGCACGGCGGCCACGCGGAGGCGGTGCGGCGCCTGCTCGCCGGCGGTTCCGAGGCAACGGCGATGGAGCACCAGCGCTACGACGCCATCACCATCGCCGCGGTCAGGGGTGATGCCGCCATGATCCGCGACCTGCTGGCGGCGGTCGGTGACGCGAGCGCCGTCACCAGCCCGTATGAGGGCACGGCACTGATCGCCGCCGCCCACCTTGGCCATGTCGCCGTGGTTGCGACCCTGATCGCGGCCGGCGCGCCACTCGACCACGTCAACAATCTCGGCTGGACCGCGCTGATCGAGGCGATCGTGCTCGGCGATGGCGGCGCACGGCACACCGAGATCGTGCGCCTGCTGCTTGCCGCGCGCGCCGACCCCAACCTTGCCGACCGCGGCGGCACCCGCCCGCTCGCGCTCGCCCTCGCCCGCGGCTACCGAACGATCATCTCTCTGCTGGAGGCCGCCGACGCGCGCCCCTGAGACGTCGCGCTTCGCTTCTCGCCAGGGTTCGCCCGCGTTAGCATCGCCCCACACAACCGGATCAGGGCGCGCCCCGCGTGGAACGTCGCCTCGCCGCCGTGATGGCGGCCGACATGGTCGGCTACAGCCGCCAGATGGGCCAGGACGACAAGGGAACGCTCGGTCGGCTGCAGCGGTTCCACGCCGCCGTCGTGGACCCGGTGATCGGTCGCCACGGCGGCCACGTGATCAAGACCATGGGCGACGGCTTCCTCGCCGAGTTCGCCAGCGTGGTGGACGCAGTGCGGGCCGCGATCGCCTTGCAGGAGGGGGTCAGGGCGCTGAACGCCCAGCATCCGGAGGAACCGGCGCTCGCCTACCGGATCGGCCTCACCCTGGGCGACGTGATCGTCGAAGGGGGCGACGTGATCGTCGAAGGGGGCGACCTGTTCGGCGAAGGGGTCAACATCGCCGCGCGGCTGGAAGGGTTGGCCGGCGCCGGCCAGATCCTGGCGTCCGAGGCCGTGGTGCAGCAGGTGGGGCAGCGCGCAGGCATCGATTTCACCCGGATCGGCCCGCACCGGCTCAAGAACATCGCGGCGCCGGTGACGGTCTATCGTGTGACACATGGCGGAAACCTGCCGCCCGAGCGGCGGCGGTGGGCGCACGGGGCACTGGGACGGTTCGGGCTGGCCCTGGGACTGGCGGGGGCGCTCGCGCTGGTGGTGGGCGGGGCGGCGGTCTACCTGTGGCCCCGGCCGGCACCTTCCCCGGCGGTGACGCCATCCCCGACCGTTGCCGAGCTGAAACCGGTCGAGTCCAGCGACCAGCAGCCGACGATCGCGGTGCTCCCCTTCGTCAACCAGAGTGGGGATAGCGGCCAGGATTACCTGGCCGACGGGATGACCGAGGACGTGATCGCAGCCCTCGGGCGCTTTCCCTCCATCGCCGTGCTGTCACGGCTCGCGGTGGAACGGTTCCGGAGCGCCGACGCCGCCGAAATCAGCCGTGCCCTCGCCGCCCGCTACCTGGTCGCAGGGAGCGTGCGGCGGGCGGGAGACCAGGCGCGGGTGCAGGCACAACTCCTCGACCAGGGGGGCCGCCTGATCTGGTCGGACCGCTTCGAGGGCGACGCCCGCGACATCTTCGCCCTGCAGGACGCCATCGTGCGGCAAGTGGTGGGGGTGCTCGCCGCGCGCATCGCCCGCTTCGAGCAGGCGTGCAGCATCGCCAAGCCGGCGGAAAACCTCCAGGCCTATGACCTGCTCCTGCGGGCGCGGTACCTGGTCGCCAAAGCCACCCGGCGCGACCACGCCGAGGCGCGGCGCCTGGTCGCGCACGCCGTTGAGCTCGATCCCGGATATGCCGATGCCCATGCTCTGCTGGCGCAAGTTCTCTACGACTATCAGTCGCGCGGCTACGCCGAGGACCCGATGGAAATCGCGTTGCAAGCGGAATCCCACGCGCGCCAAGCCATCGTGCTCGACCCAGCGAGCGCCCGCGGCCAAGCCATTCTCGGCCGCATCCATTCCCTCTTCGGGCGGCACCGCGAAGCGCTCGCGGCGCTGGAGCGCGCGATCCGGTTCAACCCGAGCGACGCCGAGGCGCAGATGGTGCGTGGCGCCGTGCTGCTCTGGCTCGGGCGCCCCACGGAGGCGGTTGCGGCGATCGAACAGGCGCGGCGGTTCGAGCCGGTGATGACCCCGGACCGGGTGTTCGCCCTCGGCCTCTCGCTGGTCATGATCGGGCGCCCCGACCAGGCGCGCGCCCTGGTCGAAGAGACCATCGACCGCTTCCGCCACATCTCCTTCCAGCACGCGGCGCTAGCCATCGCCTATGCCGCCATGGGCTAGGACGCCGAGGCTGCCAGCGCCGCCGCCGAAGTGCGGCGCACCGACCCCTTCTTCGACGCCGCGTCGTTCGGCGAGCGGTTTCAGCAGCCCGAAGATCGTGAACGGGTTGCGGCATGGCTGCGCCGCGCGGGCCTCCTGTAATGCAATGGGTCCATCAGTTCTTGGGAGTGATAGCGCGCCAGTGCTCGTCCGCATCGGCCATGCTGGTGCTTTCATTCGCCGCAAAGCTCGCGGCCCCATTCTTCCCCGCGAAGATGAACAGCCGCCCGTCGGAGATGCGCCAGTTCTTGGGATCGGCCTCGTAGCGAGCACCGACCCACATCGCCGAGGCGCAAAAGCCGGCGTACTGCGGCAGGAAGCGGTCGGGCTGTGCCAAGAATTGGTCACGGTTGGCGGCCGAGGCGAACAGGTAGCGCCGGCCGTCGTGATCGACAAAATACTGGGCATCGCCGTGCCGGGGACCGCTATCGACGAAGTAGGCGACCGGGTCGTAGCCCTTGATGCCGATCTTGGGCGCCGTATCGGCGGCGCGCAGGGTGGCGAAGGGTGCCGCCAGCAGCAGCGCCAGGGGCACGAGAATTGCCCATCGGCGCGTGAGTAGGATCATACCCGTGCCTTTCATGCCCGACGGCCGCGGATCTCAAAATCATGATAGCATATGCGAACCCGCCGAGCGAATTGCCGCGGGCAATGCCATGCACGATCGCACCGCAACAGAGGCGCCGTGGGCTTGCCTCAGCCGGCCGATTGGGCTCGGTTGAGGCCGTGGTGAGTGAGCGTCGACGACGTCTTCCATTGTTCGCGCCGGGCGTGGTGGTGTTCGCCTCGTGGATGGCGTGCACCGCCGCGGTCGCCGGCACCTGGGCGCTGCAGATCGAGAACGACCGCATCGCCGAGACCGACCGGCACTACACCCACGGCACGCGCCTCGGCTGGGTCTCCGACCGGGCGGCCGAAGGTCCGCAATGGACCAAGGGTTTGCTGCAGGCGCTCTATCCCTTCGCCTCCATCCGCGGCGGGCGGGTCGGCCTCGCCATCGGCCAGAACATCTATACGCCCGAGGACACGGCGGCGACCGGCCTGGTCGCCAACGATCGGCCCTATGCCGGCTGGCTCTATGTCGCGGTCTCGGTTCATGCCGAGGCCCGGCAAGCATTCGCTGGCATCACTTATGACACTCTGGACACGGTCGAACTCAATCTCGGGCTGGTCGGGCCGGGGGCCCAGGGCGAGGCGGTGCAGAACACCTACCACAGGCTGATCGGCGTCGATCAATCGCAGGGCTGGGGCAACCAGCTCGACAACGAGCCGGCGGCGACCCTGGTGGTGAGAGCGCAAATGGCGCCCCGAGGCGCATCGCGTCGGCGGCGTCGAGTTGGATGGCATCCCTTATCTCAGCGGTGCCGTCGGCAACGTGCTGACCATGGCCGACGCGGGGGTAATTGTTCGCCTCGGCCGGCACCTCGCCATCGACTACGGGCCACCCCATGTGCGCCCGAGCTTGGCCGGTCTCGCCGCGGTCGAATTCAACCCCCCGCTTGCCTGGTACCTGTTCGCCGGGCTCGAGGGCCGGGCGGTGCTGCACGACATCTTTCTCGACGGCAACACCTTCGCCGACAGCCACGAGGTCCACCGGCGCACCCTCGTCGGCGACGCACTGCTCGGGATCGCCGTCGCGGTACGCGGGGTGCGCCTGGCCTTCACCCATGTGCTGCGCACGCGCGAGTTCGACCGCCAGCGCCGCGCCGACCACTATGGCGCGCTCAGCCTGTCCGTGCATTTCTGAGCGCAGCCCGAATAGTCGGTCCACGGTCTCTCTTGTCGTTTATATTAGCGATCACTAAATCACGGAGCGTTGCCGCCACGCGCGGTCGCATGTGGAGGAACAGGCCATGATCCCGGAATTGATCGGACCCGAGCGCGCGGCGGAGCTCGCGCGCTCTGGCGCGGTCCTGGTGGACATTCGCGGCGCCGACGAATATGCGCGCGAGCATATCTCGGACTCGCGCCTGCACCCGCTCGCCGGCATCGCCCCCGGCAGTCTGGCGGGGACGGCACCGGCGCCGCTGATTTTCTTCTGCCGCTCCGGCATGCGCACCCAGGCCAATGCCGAGCGCCTGGCCCAGGCGACCACGGCCAAGGCCTATCTCCTGGCGGGTGGCATCGACGCCTGGAAGCAGGCCGGCCTCCCCGTCACCGCCGACCCACGCCAGCCGATCGAGGTGATGCGCCAGGTACAGATCGTGGCCGGCAGCCTGGTGCTGCTCGGCGTGGCTCTCGGCGCGACCGCCTCTCCCGCCTTCTATGCACTCTCGGGCCTAGTTGGCGCCGGCCTGGTCTTCGCCGGCATCACCGGGGTCTGTGGCATGGCGCGGCTGCTGGCGAAGATGCCCTGGAACCGGCGCGCCCAGGCGGCCTGAAGCGACATTCCCGGTTTCCTTCCCGAGCCGTGTAGCGCGGCTCGCTCGCGATTGCCGTGCCGCTTGTGATACCGATTCGTGGCAGCCGCCGGCTCGCATTGCAGGACCGCTGAGGCGATACCATGTTTGGAATTACTCTAAAATAGCGTGCCTGCTGCCACGCCGGGGGGCATCGTTTCCGCTTCGACGCCATCACTGGAGCCGCATCGCCGCGCGGCCCGCGGCGGTGCGCGCCAAGGGCATCGACGACGCACTGATGGCCGCGAAAGCGTAGGCGCCGCTCACCCGCCGCTGAGGGCCTGGACGATCTGCACCGAATCGCCGGCGTGGAGCGAGTGGGCGAGATTGAACACCTGCGCGCCGTTGACGAAGAAGCTCATGTGCGCCCGCATCCGCTCCTGCTCGTCAATCATGCGGAAGCGGAGGCCCGGGTACCGGCGCTCCAGGTCGGCCAGCACCTCGGCGAGGGTCGCGCCCGCCGCCGCCACTTCCCGCAGCCCCGTGTAGGGGCGAAGCGGGGTCGGGATCAGCACCTGCATGGCTGGGTACCCTGGCGCAGTTCCTGCGTCACAGCTCGGCCGCCTCGACCGCGTAGATTTCGGGCAGGTGCCGCGCCAGGCAGCGCCAGCGTTCGCCCTCGTTCCGGCTCGCCCACAGCTCGCCGCTGGTGGTGCCGAGGTAAAGGCCGACCGGGTCCGGGGTGTCGACCGCGAGCGCCTGGCGCTTCGCCGTCCACCACGCCTGGGCGGCGGGAAAGCCGGCGTCCTGCCGCTGCCAGCGCGGGCCGCTGTCGCGCGTGACATAGACGGCGGGCGCACCCCCCGGGCTGGTGCGCGGTCAGACCGTGGTACCCGTCCATGGGGAACACCCAGGCGGTCTCCGCATCGCGCGGGTGCACCACGAGCGGCAAGCCGATGTCGCCGACCCGCTTCGGCATGCGTTGGCCGATGCGCACCCACGTCGTCCCCGGCCGATCGAGGCGGTAGATGCCGCAATGGTTCTGCTGGTAGAGCCGGTCCGGGTTGCTGGGGCAGAGCCGCACGCAATGAGGGTCGTGGAAGGCGGGATCGGCCACGTTGAAGCCCTCGACCACCTCGAGGCCGCCGAGAAGCGCCGCCCAGGTGCGCCCCTTATCCCGCGTCTCGTGCACGCCGCTGCCCGACATGGCGATGTAGAGGTGCGCGGGGTCGCGCGGATCGACACTGATGGAATGCAGCTTCGGCCCGTCCGGCGTGCCGTCCTGAACCGTGCCCATCCAGCGGCGGAAATCCGGATCGTCGTTGATGCTGGAGAACGGGTGCCAGGTGATGCCGCCGTCCTCGGAACGGAAGAGCCCCTGCGGCGAGGTCCCCGCGTACCAGACGTTGGGCTCGTTCGCGTGCGCGGGCGTCAGCCAGAAGGTGTGATCGACGGCGCGGCCCGCCTCGCCCGCCTTTGCCTTGTCGAACGCCGGCGGCCGCGCCGCCTCCTGCCAGGAGCGCCCCATGCCGGTCGAGCGGAAGACCGGCGGTCCCAGGTGCCCGGTCCTCGCCGCCGCGAGCAGGGTGCGCCGATCGCGCGCATCCAGCACCAGGTGGTGGACGATGTGGCCGAGAAAGTGTGGCCTCATCGACGCGCCAACTCCGCCGCGCAGTATCGCCGTGGAACAACCACGCGCCCTTGCGCGTGGCGACCAGGACCAGGGCGTGGCGTGGCGGCACCTGGCCTGATTTCCGCACCGCACGAACCGCTGGCCCCGCGGCCAGGGCTGCGGACTCCCTGCTGCTGCGCGCCACCGGCCTCCCCCAAGACTGCGACACCAGTCCGAAGCGCACAATAGCCGCCGAGGGACACCAAGTCATCCATCTGAAGACAATCGGACGAGGCTTCCAGCGACGGACGATTAACAGGGACAGTATAATATTATGCGGGAAGATGGCCCGAGGTCATCTGGGCAGCGTCATAGAGTCTTTCCGCCGTCCCTATCTGGCCTCCGGCCGCTGGCGCGGCCGCCCAGGGGGACGCGGCCTGACGTCGCGGCCGAGGCGCGCCTGCAGCCGTTGGTAGAATTTTTTCCCGCCGAGCGGATGGCCGGTGCGGCTGTGGCGGCGGATGGCGTCGAGCGCCGCTTCCGCGAGGCCGCCGGCGAGGAAGCCCGGCCAGTCGGGCACGCGCCTCAGCAACGGGGCAAGGGTCACCAGGCCGTCGCCGTCGCCCTCGAGGTGGGCGCGGGCCGATGACCAACGCCACTTCTGCGGGCGGCGCACCAGGCGCGCTCGCACCGGGTTGAGTTCGACGTGCCGGGCGCAGGCCAGAAGGTAATCCTCGTCCATGGCGAAGGAGTGGAAGCGCTCCTGCCAGAGGTGGCCCCGCCAACCCTGGCGCTGGTTGACGTGGCGCGTGTAGCGCCGGTGGGTCTCGCCGAGCGCGGCGCGCAACCCGTCGGCGTGGGAGGGCACCAGGATCAAGTGGGCATGGTTCGGCATCAGGCACCAGGCCCAGACCTCGGTTCCCGCCTTGCGGCACCACTCCCCCAGCAAGTCCCGGTAGAGCGCGTAGTCGTCCGGATCGAAGAACGTCTCCAGGCCGCGCGCGCCGCGCTGGGTCACGTGATGGGGAATGCCCGGAACCACCAGCCTCGCACTGCGCGCCATGAATGCACCCTAAACCGCCGCGGTCCAGTCGCGCGGAAAATATTATACTGTCCCGGTTAATCGGCCGACCGTTATCGTGTATCAAGCGGCGGCCGCCGACGCAGAATCCCGAGCCGGCGCGGGGAGCGGCGGACTAGAATGCGCGACCCTTCATCCGGCGGCCCCATGTCCCCGACGTACGCCCGCCTCTCGCTCTTCTACGCCGCGCAGTTCCTGGTGTTCGGCGTGATGGTGCCGTTCTGGCCGGCCTATCTCGGCGCCAAGGGGCTGGGGCCGGCGGAGATCGGCCTCTTGATGGGGGCCGGGCCCTGGGTGCGGATCATCGCCGTGCCGACCATCGCCCGCGCCGCCGATCGCAGCGGGCGCTACCGCACGGTGATGGCCGCTTCGGCGGCCGGCGCCATGCTGGTCGCGGCGCTGTTCGCCGTGGCGGAGGGGCTGCCGACCCTGTTCGCCCTGTCGCTGGTGCTCAACCTGCTGCTGGCGAGCCTGATCCCGCTCGGCGACGCGGCGGCGCTGCAGGTGGTAGCGCGGGCGGGGCTCGCCTATGGACGGGTGCGGCTCTGGGGCTCGCTCAGCTTCATCGGCGCCGCGGCGGCGGCCGGCGCCATCGTCGAGGGGCGCACTGCCGGCGTGATTTTGGTCCTGGTGGTCGCCGGCCTCGGCCTCTCGGCCGTGAGCGTCGGCGCGCTGCCCGCGCTCCCCTCGCCCGAGCGGGGGCGGCCACGGGTCGCCATTGGGGCGCTGCTGCGCAGCCCGCCCTACCTGCTCTCGCTGCTGGCGGCGATGCTGCTGAACGCCTCGCACGCGGTCTACTACGCCTTCGGCACCATCCACTGGCAGCGGGCCGGCCTGGCCGAGGGCGTGATCGGGCTCCTGTGGGCCGAGGGGGTGATCGCCGAGGTGCTGCTGTTCCTCGCCGGCGCGGCACTCGCGCGGCGCCTGGGCGTGGTCGGCCTGTTCGCCCTCGCAGGGGTGAGCGGCCTGGTGCGCTGGGTGGCGCTCGCGCTCGATTCCAGCCTCGCGACCGCACTCGTGGTCCAGGCACTCCACGCCGGCACCTTCGGCGCCATGCACCTCGCCACCATGGAATTCATGGCGCGGGCGCTGCCGCGCCACGTGGCGGCGACCGCCCAGACGCTGCATTCGGCACTGGCCGCCGGCATCGGCTTCGGCCTGACCATGCTCGCCTGCGGCTGGCTTTACGGGCGCTTCGCGGGTGGTGCGTACCTGGCGATGGCGGGGCTGTCGGCGTTGGGCCTGGGGGCGACGGCCCTCCTCGCCCGGTGCTGGCGCGGCGAACGGATCGTGCTTGCCGCCTAGCTCAGTCGGCGAGGGCCTCGGCCGCCTTGATCACATAGCGGCGGCCGCAATAGGGGCAGTCGATCCGGCCGTGGGTGGCGAGATTGAGGAACACGCGCGGGTGGCCGAGCGGGCCGTCGCCGCCGTCGCAGGCGACCTCCGCCTGCTCCACCTCGATGATTTCGACCGGTTCCGCCACGGGTGATTCGACGCCTTCCTGCCAGCCTGCGAGCGCGGCGATGATACGCATTTGGCGTGCGCAATCAACACCGCTCGAGTACACCCCGCCGAGGAGACCGACCGCCATGCCCCGCCACCTTGCCGCCCTGACCCTCCTGGCCCTGCCGGCCCCAGCCCCGGCGGCGGCACGCGTCGACCAGGCGCCGACGGTGACGACTCAGGCCCAGACCCCGGCCTCGCCCGCGGCGCGCGCGGCCCAGGGGCGGACGCTCAAGGTCGGGCCCGGCCAGCTCTACGCCCTGCCGTCGGATACCGCCCGCGCCGGGCGCGACGGCGATCGCGTCCAGATCGCCGCCGGCGAGTACGTCGATTGCGCGGTCTGGAAGGCGAACAACCTAGTGATCGAGGCCCCCGCCGGCCCCCCCCGCCCACCTCAAGGACAAGGCCTGCGCCGGCAAGGGTATCTTCGTCATCGGCGGCGACAACGTCACGGTGCGCAACATCATCTTCTCGGGGGCCAGCGTCCCCGACAAGAACGGCGCCGGGATTCGCGCCGAGGGGCGCAACCTCACGGTCGAGAACGCGCAGTTCTTCGACAACGAGAACGGCATCCTGGCGGCCGGGCTCGCCGACAGCACGATCATCATTCGCAAGAGCCGCTTCGAGCGCAACGGCAAGTGCGACCCGGTCTGCGCCCACGGCATCTACATCAACCGCGTGGGGCGCCTCCGGGTCGAGAATTCGACCTTCCGCGAGCAGCACGTCGGCCACCATATCAAGTCGCGCGCCCGGGTCACCGAGGTGGTCGGCAACACCATCGAGGACGGCGCCCAGGGCAACGCCAGCTATCTGATCGACATTCCGAACGGCGGCCAGGTGCTGATCGAAAACAACCGGATGCACAAGGGCGCGCTGGCCACCAACCCGACCGCCGCCATATCCATCGGCGCCAAAGGCGCGACCAACTCGCCGGGGAGCATTCGCGTGGTCGGCAATCGGTTCCGCTCGGATTTGCCGGCACCGACTGCCTTCGTGCGCAACTCCACCGCGAGCCCCGCGGTGCTGGAAAAGAACCAGCTCGCAGGCAAGGTCAACGCGCTTGAAGGCCCGGGTACGGTGGCGCCCTGAAGCCTGGCGAGCGGCCGTTTGCAGCGACGCGGCTTTGACCCTAAGGTGCCGCCCACGCACCCGTAGCTCAGTTGGATAGAGCGCTGCCCTCCGAAGGCAGAGGCCACAGGTTCGAGTCCTGTCGGGTGCGCCAGTCCCCACGCCACGTCGCACCCGCTGCCGCCGCCCGGAAGGCGCAAGCGGATTGCTCGGCGGGCGATTTCCCGTCACGCTTGGTCGGCTCGGAGGTTGCCGATGGAAAATCCCGGTCCGCTCGCCACCGCCCGCGCGGGGAAGATTCCCGGGCGCCCCCGCGCGCCGTCGGCAACACGATAGTCCCTTGCGCGCCGCTGTTTTCCTGAGCGCGCTGCTGCTCGGCGTGATCGGTGTTGCGCTGCTTTCCTACGTCGGGCCGAGCGGGCGGCCGTTTGCCTGGGACGGCGCGCAGCCGGTGGCGCTGGACAGCTTCTACCCGGACCGGATCTGGGCGGCCAAGATCGCCCACGCCCGCGAAACACCCCGCTACGACCTCGGCCTGTTCGGCAACAGCCGCAGCATCATGGTCGCGGCGGGCGACATCGACCTGCCGTGCCGCTTCTTCAATTTCTCGATGCCGGGCGAAAGCTTTCGCAATAGCGTGGAGATGCTGGAAGCCCTGGGCCGGCACCACCGCGCGCCGGCAATCGCCGTGATCAGCCTCGACAACTTCGAACTGCAGTACATGGGGCACCCGGAATTTCCGCCGCTCGGGCTGCGGCTGCGGCGCGCATTCTTGGATCTCGGATTCGTCCCGAGCGAGGGGACACTCTCGGCGCGCGATGCCGCCCGTCTTTCCTGGCGGCATGTCCTGGTGACGTGGCTGCGCGTGAAGGAGATGTTCACCGCCGACTATGTGATCGCCGCCTTGGGCCGGGCCCTCAGGCTCGACTGGCAGCCGGCGCCCGTGCCGGTGGGTTCCGCCGGCGGCTATCTTCTCGACGGCAGCCGCAGTGTTGCCCCGCGCGCAAGGGGTGAGGATCTTGGCCTTGTGCCCCGACCCCCGTCGCACAGCGTCATTCCCGGCCTGCTGCGGCACGACCTGGCGCGCCTCGCTGCACTTCGCCAGCGGGGGCTGGTCGATCGCGTCATGGTTTACGAATCACCGCTCTCCCCCGGCAATGCCGAACGCCTGCTGGCCGATCCGACCCCGCTTGCCGCCGCGGACCGCGCCGCTTTTCTCGCCACCTGCCACGCGCTGTTGCTGGACTGCCGCCCCGCGACCTCGCTCGATGCCGCGGCGAGCGACTGGACCAACGCCGATCATCCCCCGGCTGGAGCACTGGGTACCATGGTGCGCGGCTCGGTCACCGATTCAGGTGGGTGCGGCGCTTGATCTTCAATAGCTTTGAGTTCCTGTTCCTGTTTCTTCCCGCCGCGCTGCTGTCGTTCCATGGTCCGGGCCATGGTCCAGGGTTGCGGCGCCTGCGCGTTGGCGGGCTACTGCTCCTTTCCTTGTTGTTCTACGGATTCTCCGGCTGGCTTCATGCTGCGGTCCTGATCGTCAATATCGCCTGGGTCTGGTTGGTCACGCGCCCGAGTACCATCGAGGGTGATCCAATTCGCCTGATCCTTGCGATCTCCCCACCCCTGATATCCTTATTCTATTTCAAGTATCTCGGATTTTTTCTGGGCGCGATCGGTGCCGGAGCCATGGTTGCATCCGCCGAGTTTTCCCTGTTCAGCCAGGAGATTTTGCCGGCCGGCATCTCGTTCTTCACGTTCCAGATCATTGCCTACGCCATCGACCGGTACCGTCGTGAAATCCCCAGACCGCCCAGCCTAGCGCGGTTCGCCTTGTTCATAAGCTTCTTCCCCCAGCTCGTGGCCGGGCCGATCCTGCGGTACCGGGACTTCCAATCCCCGCTCTTCGGAATCGAAAAGTTCTCACTGAACTCGGACGATGCGGCTCGGGCGCTCGGCTATCTATCGCTCGGGCTGGCGGTTAAGGTATTGCTCGCCGACACGTTGGGTCATTACATCACGATGCTGACTGCGAACATGGCGGCGTTGGGCAAGGTCGCCGTGATCTTTGTCATTTTCAGTTATAGCTTCCAATTATATTTCGACTTTTATGGTTATTCCTTGGCGGCGATCGGCCTGGGGACTTTCTTCGGGTTTCGACTTCCCGATAATTTCTTGCGCCCCTATGAGAGTAAGAATATTCGCGAGTTCTGGCGCCGTTGGCACGTGACGCTGTCATTCTGGATTCGCGACTACTTGTATCTGCCCTTGGGAGGTAACCGCTCCTACATCCGCAATATCATCATCATTTTTGCGGTCTGCGGCCTCTGGCATGGCGCGGGATGGAACTTCCTCATCTGGGGCCTCGCCCATGGCGGCTTGGTCGCTGCCTATCATTGGCGTCGCGCCTGGTGGGACACCCTCCCCCACACCCTGCAGACCATCCTCACCTTCGTGATCGTGAGCGTGCTCTGGCTTCTGTTCCTGTTCGACTTTCCGGAGCTGGGACTATTCTTGTCCGGCGCGGTGGCCAATGGCTGGCAGTTTGCCGATGTTCAACCCGAGATGTGGCTGATGCTGGGCGTGGCGGCGCTCGTGTGCTTCGGCCCGAATCTCGAGTCGATTGCCGAGAACCGCGACGACGGCACCCGCCGCGCCCTGGCGCGCAATATCGGCTTGGGTTTGACCCTGGTGGCGGTCCTGGTGTTTCTCGACCGCAGCGGAACCTTCATCTACTTCCGCTTCTGAGGCGCGCGCGCGGCCGCGGCCGATCAGCGAACCGGGTCACCGTGGATCCAGCCACGATAGATTCTCTTGGCGGCGTTAAGGAGGCCGGCCCGCTCCGCCCAGTTGCGGATCAATGGAATCAGTCGGAAGTGGGCCCATCTGTGCAGGCGCCAGCCCACGAAGCCGATCGGGTTGCGCCGGAAATAGTGCCAGAGGAAGGCCCTATACTGCGCCCGGGTGAATACCTTGGCATTGCCGCCGATCTTGGCGATGATCGGCGTGACGAACGGGTAGAGCGTGGCCCGCCCGTGCAACCTAGTCTTCATGAAGTTGCCGATCAGCAGGTCGTCGAAATAGCCATAGGCTACCGCTTCCATCAATGATCGACAGGGAACGTAGAAGGTGACGCCATCGCCGCCATCTTGCGGCGCGTTCTTGCCCCCACCAGTGGGAAGACGGCGGACCTCGCCGCCAACCGAGACTTCGACGAAGTCTATGTGGCGCCCGAGTAGCTAGAATCGCACGAAGAACTCCCTTACCTTGTCCCAGTCGGCCACCGTAAGACGGTCATTCACAGTCGTCATCTGCCGTGCGGTCGGTGATTTATGAGCCGTCGGATTCGCGCACTGGATAATTGTCGACGAACTGGAGTGTATCAACGTCCATGGTGACGAATGGCGGCACAGTCTGTACCTGTTGGCGAGACCAATTACGCTCCATATCCTGAAAAGTAATCCGATGGGGGCTCGCCCACACGCTGTCGGAGCGGACATAGATGTGCTGCGAGGACGAGCAGAAAAAATAGCGTGCACCGATGCGCTCAGACCGTCGCGCCGCTTCCCAG
>SHWA01000001.1 GCA_009693995.1 Alphaproteobacteria bacterium
CATGCCGGTCATCCGCCAGGCGATCGTCACCCGCGGCAAGGGGATCGCCGACCAGGACGCCTTCGAGCGCAAGATCCTGGTGATCCGCAAGCAGACCCTGAACAGCCTGGCGACTCTATCCCGCAAGCATGACCTGCCGGGGCTGCCGGAGTTCTACATCCCCTCCTTCTCGACCCGGACGGTGGTTTACAAGGGCCTGCTGCTGGCGCCCCAGGTGGAGAGCTTCTATCGCGACCTGCAGAACCCGCTCACGGTCTCGGCGCTGGCCCTCGTACACCAGCGCTTCTCGACTAACACCTTCCCGTCCTGGCGCCTGGCGCATCCGTACCGGTTCATCTGCCACAATGGCGAGATCAACACGGTGCGCGGCAACGTCAACTGGATGTATGCGCGCCGCCACTCCATGTCGTCGGAGCTGCTCGGCCCCGACCTCGACAAGATGTGGCCTCTGATCCCGCACGGGCAGTCCGATACCGCCTGCATCGACAACGCACTCGAGCTCCTCGTCGCCGGTGGCTATTCGCTGGCGCACGCCATGATGATGCTGATTCCCGAGGCGTGGGCCGGCAACCCGTTGATGGACCCCAAGCGGCGCGCCTTCTACGAGTACCACGCCGCCCTGATGGAGCCCTGGGACGGCCCGGCGGCGATCGCCTTCACCGACGGCCGCCAGATCGGCGCCACGCTCGACCGCAACGGGCTCAGGCCCGCGCGCTACCTGATCACCGACGACGACCATGTGATCCTGGCCTCCGAGACCGGCGTGCTGCCGATCCCGGAGGAGCGCGTGGTGCGCAAGTGGCGCCTGCAGCCGGGCAAGATGCTGCTGATCGACCTCGAGCAGCAGCGGATCATCGAAGACGCCGAGATCAAGCAGACGCTCGCCGCGGCGGCGCCTTACGAGGAATGGCTGAAGCAGACCCAGTGCAAGCTGGAGGACGTGCCCGACGTGGCGGAGCCGGAGAACGGCGCCGCTGGCGCCATCCCGCTGCTCGACCGCCAGCAGGCGTTCGGCTACACCCAGGAGGACATCCAGTTCTTCCTGGAGCCGATGGCGCAAGAGCCCGACGATCCGGTCGGCTCCATGGGCACCGACACGCCGATCGCGGTCCTGTCGAAGAAGGCGAAGCTTCTCTATCACTATTTCAAGCAGAACTTCGCCCAGGTCACCAACCCGCCGATCGACTCCATCCGCGAAGAACTGGTGATGTCGCTGGTCTCCATGATCGGGCCGCGGCCGAACCTGCTCGGGCGCCAGGCCGGCACCCACTTCCGCCTCGAAGTCTTGCAGCCGATCCTGGCCAACGCCGATCTCGCCAAGATTCGCGCCATCTCGTCCTTGATGAACGGCGCCTTCCGCACCCAGACCCTCGACATCACCTGGCCGGTGGCGGAGGGTGAATTCGGGCTGGAGCCAGCCCTCGACCGCCTCTGCCAGGAGGTGACCGAGGCGGTGCTCGCCGGCAACAACATCCTGATCCTCTCCGACCGCGCGGTCGGGCGCGAGCGCATCGGCATTCCGGCGCTCCTCGCCACCGCAGCGGTGCACCACCACCTGATCCGGCAAGGACTTCGCACCGAGACCGGCCTCGTGGTCGAGACCGGCGAGGCGCGCGAGGTGCATCACTTCTGCGTGCTCGCGGGCTATGGCGCCGAGGCGATCAATCCTTACCTCGCCTTCGCGACCTTGGAGCAGATCCGGCAGGGCGGCGCACTCAAGCTGACGCCCTACGAGGTGCAGAAGAACTACATCAAGGCCGTCGGCAAGGGGATCCTGAAGGTGATGGCCAAGATGGGCATCTCCACCTATCAGTCCTATTGCGGCGCGCAGATCTTCGACGCCGTCGGCCTGGCGTCGGGTTTCGTCGATAAGTACTTCACCGGCACCGCCACCACGATCGAGGGCGCAGGCCTCGGCGAGATCGCACTCGAGGCCGTGCAGCGGCATCAGAACGCCTTCGGCGACAACCCGATCTACCGCCACATGCTGGACGTGGGCGGCGACTACGCCTATCGCATCCGCGGCGAGGACCATGCCTGGACGCCGGAATCGGTCACCCGGCTGCAGCACGCGGTGCGCGGCAACCTGCCCGAGGAGTATCGCGCCTTCGCCGCCACCATCAACGAGCAGAGCGAGCGGCTGCTGACCATCCGCGGCCTGATGCAGTTCAAGGAGACCGAGACGCCGGTGCCGATCGAGCAGGTCGAGCCAGCCGCCGACATCGTCCGCCGTTTCGCCACCGGCGCCATGAGCTTCGGTTCCATCAGCCGCGAGGCGCACACCACCCTCGCCATCGCCATGAACCGGATCGGGGGCAAGTCGAACACCGGCGAGGGCGGCGAGGAGCCGGACCGGTTTAAGCCGTTGCCCAACGGCGATTCCATGCGCTCCGCGATCAAGCAGGTGGCCTCGGGACGCTTCGGCGTCACCGCCGAGTACCTGGTGAACGCCGACGACCTGCAGATCAAGATGGCCCAGGGCGCCAAGCCCGGCGAGGGCGGCCAGCTCCCCGGTCACAAGGTCGACAAGAACATCGCCCGGGTGCGCCTCTCGACCCCCGGTGTCGGCCTGATCTCGCCGCCGCCGCACCACGACATCTACTCGATCGAGGATCTGGCGCAACTGATCCACGACCTGAAGAACGCGAACCCGCGGGCGCGCATCTCGGTGAAGCTGGTCTCCGAGGTCGGCGTCGGCACGGTCGCCGCCGGCGTCTCCAAGGCGCGCGCCGACCATGTCACCATCTCCGGCTACGAGGGCGGCACGGGGGCATCGCCCCTGACCTCGCTCACCCACGCCGGATCGCCCTGGGAGATCGGCCTCGCGGAGACCCAGCAGACGCTCGTCCTCAACGGGTTGCGCGGGCGGATCGCGGTTCAGGTGGACGGCGGCTTGCGCACCGGGCGCGATGTCGCCATCGGCGCCCTCCTCGGTGCCGACGAGTTCGGCTTCGCCACCGCGCCCTTGATCGCGGCCGGCTGCATCATGATGCGCAAGTGCCATCTGAATACCTGCCCGGTCGGCGTCGCCACCCAGGACCCGGTGCTGCGCAAGCGCTTCACGGGGCAGCCGGAGCACGTCATCAACTACTTCTTCTTCGTCGCCGAGGAGCTGCGCGCGATCATGGCCCAGCTCGGATTCCGCACCGTGGCCGAGATGGTCGGCCGCGTCGATCGGCTGGAAATGCGCCACGCCGTCGCCCACTGGAAGGCCAAGGGCGTCGATCTCACCCGCCTGCTCTACCACCCGCCGGCCAAGCCGGGTGTCATGACCCACAACGGCGAGAAGCAAGATCACGGCCTGGACAAGGCCCTCGACCACGAGTTCATCGCCGCCGCCCGCCCCGCCCTGGAACACGGCCAGCCGGTCCGCGTCGAGCGCGCGGTGCGCAACGTCAACCGGACCGTCGGCGCCATGCTGTCGGGCGAGGTCGCGCGCAAGTACGGCCATGCCGGCCTGCCGGAGGACACCATCAGCATCCGCCTGCACGGCAATGCGGGGCAGAGCTTCGGCGCCTTCCTCGCGCGCGGGGTGACGCTGGAACTGGTCGGCGACGCCAACGACTATGTCGGCAAGGGCCTCTCCGGCGGCCGCCTGGTGGTACGCCAGCCGGAAGCCGCCCGCCGCGAGCCGACCGAGAACATCATCGTCGGCAATACCGTGCTCTATGGCGCCACGGCGGGCGAGGCCTATTTCCAAGGGGTGGCCGGCGAGCGGTTCGCGGTGCGCAATTCCGGCGCGGTCGCCGTGGTCGAAGGGACCGGGGACCATGGCTGCGAGTACATGACCGGCGGCGTGGTCGCGGTGCTCGGCGCCATCGGCCGCAACTTCGCCGCCGGGATGTCGGGCGGCGCGGCCTACGTCTACGACCCGGACCGCCGCCTCGGCGACCTCTGCAACCGCGCCATGGTCGACCTGGAGCCGGTGGCGCCGGCGGAGGCCGGCGGCGACGAGCGCGCACGCCCGCGCCAGCGCGCGCAGAGCGTGAGCGATAATGGCATGGGTGACATGCTGCGGTTCGACGCCGAGCGAGTGCGCATCCTGGTCGAGCGCCACCACCTGTTCACCGGCAGCCAGCGCGCCCGCGCCCTGCTCGAGAATTGGGACGAGGCGCTCCGGCACTTCGTCAAGGTGATGCCCAGGGACTATCGCCGGGCGCTGCGCGAGCTGCAGGCCGAAAGTCCGGCCGCCGCCGCGGCCGAATAGCCCACGCCGGTCTGGAGAGAGTTCCCGTGGGCAAGCCGACTGGCTTCCTTGAAATCGCGCGGCGCGACCGGAGCTACGAAAAGCCCGAGGTCCGCCGCCATTCTTGGAACGAGTTCGTCAAGCCGCTTCCCTATCCGGAGGTCGGGCACCAGGCGGCGCGCTGCATGGACTGCGGCATCCCTTTCTGCCACCAGCATTGCCCAGTCAACAACATGATCCCGGACTGGAACGGCCTGGTGCACCGCGACCAGTGGCGGGCGGCGGTCGAGACGCTGCACTCGACCAACAATTTCCCGGAGTTCACCGGGCGCATCTGCCCGGCGCCCTGCGAGGCGGCCTGCACCCTGAACATCGACGACAACCCGGTCACCATCAAGACCATCGAGTGCGCGGTGGTCGACCGGGGCTGGCAGGAAGGCTGGATCGTGCCGGTCGTGCCCGGGCGCAAGACCGGCAAGCGGGTCGCGGTGATCGGCTCCGGCCCCGCCGGTCTCGCCTGTTCGCAGCAACTCGCCCGTGCCGGCCACGCGGTCACCCTGTTCGAGAAGAACGACCGCATCGGCGGACTACTGCGCTACGGCATTCCCGACTTCAAGATGGAGAAGTGGCTGATCGACCGCCGCGTGGAGCAGATGGCGGCCGAGGGGGTCGAGTTCCGCACCGGCGTCGAGGTCGGGGTGATGGTGCGGATGGACTCCCTGATCGAGGGCTACGACGCAGTCGCCATGACCGGTGGCGCCGAATCGCCGCGCGACCTCGAGGTGCCGGGGCGCGAGCTCGACGGCATTCACTACGCCATGGACTTCCTGATGCAGCAGAACAAGCGCGTCGCTGGTGACGACGAGGCGCGCGCCGCGCCCAAAGGAACCATCACGGCCACCGGCAAGCATGTGATCGTGATCGGCGGCGGCGACACGGGCTCCGACTGCATCGGCACCTCGATCCGCCAGGAGGCGGCCTCCGTCACCCAGCTCGAGATCATGCCGCGGCCGCCGGAGAAGGAGAACAAGGCCCTCACCTGGCCGGACTGGCCGCTCAAGCTGCGCACCTCCTCCTCCCAGGAGGAAGGCTGCGACCGCGACTGGTCGGTGCTGACCCGGCGCGCGGCCGGCCGCGACGGGCGCATCACCCACCTGGACTGCGTGCGGGTGGAGTGGGTCAAGGGCGAGGGTGGGCGCACGCAGATGCGCGATGTCCCGGGAAGCGCCTTCGCGCTCCCCGCCGATCTCGTCCTCCTCGCCATGGGGTTCCTCGGACCCCGGCGGCAGGGCATGCTGGAACAGGCCGGCTGCGCGCTCGATGGGCGCGGCAACGTCAAGGCGAGCGAGCTCGACTACCGCACCACGGTACCCAATCTGTTCGCCGCCGGCGACATGCGGCGGGGCCAGTCGCTGGTGGTGTGGGCGATCCGCGAAGGACGGCAGTGCGCGCGCGCCGTGGACGAATTCCTGACGGGGACCAGCGACCTGCCGCGCTGAAGGCCCGCCGGTTCAGACCATCAGATAGGTGGCGCGGACCGTCTCGTCGGCGAGCGCCGCGCGCATGGTTCCGGTATAACGAATGCGCCCTTTCTCGATGATGATGGCACGGTCCGCGACCACGGCGGCGAAGTGCAGGTTCTGCTCGGAGAGCACGATGGTGACCCCTTCGGCCTTCAGCTCCTGCACGGCCCTGGCCATCTGCTCGACGATCACCGGCGCCAGCCCCTCGGAGGGCTCGTCCAGCAGGATCGCGCGCGGATTGCCCATCAGGGTGCGCGCCACGGTGAGCATCTGCTGCTCGCCGCCCGACATGGCCCGGGCCGAGCGGTGGCGCCGCTCCGCCAGGTTCGGGAACAGATGGAACAGGCGCTCGAGCGTCCAGAGGGGCGCGCCCGCCCGCGGCGCCTGGCGCGCCACCTCCAGGTTCTCGACGACCGTCAAGTCGGTGAAGATGCGGCGATCCTCGGGCACGTAGCCGAGGCCGCGCCGGCAGATCTGATAGGGGTCGAGGCGGCTGATGCGCTCGCCCAGGAACGTCACCTCCCCCTTGGTCGGCCGCACCAGGCGCATGATGCTCTTGAGCGTGGTCGACTTGCCGGCCCCGTTGCGCCCGAGGAGGGCGACCACCTCGCCGGCGCCGACCGCGAACGACACATCCGCCAGGATCTCCGCCCGGCCGTAATGGGTGTGGAGGCCCTGTACCTCAAGCATGGGCGCCGGCCGCGGCGGCGCCGAACATGCTGCCGGCGCCGAGATAGATTTCCTGGACCATGGGGTTGTCGCGCACCGCCGCCGGCGTTCCCTCGGCAATCAACTCGCCCCGGTTGAGCACGATGATACGGTCGGCATTGGCGAACACCACGTCCATGTCGTGCTCGGTGAACAGCACACTGATGCCGCGGTCGTGCACGATCCCGGCGGTCAGCGCCATGAGCGCGATGCGCTCCTTCGGCGCCATGCCGGCGGTGGGCTCGTCCATCAGCAGCATGCGCGGCCCGTGGGCGAGGGCGACCGCCAGCTCGACCCGCTTGAGGTCGCCATAGGCAAGGACGCTGCAGCGCCGCTCCGCCTGGTCGCGCATGCCGACGGCGTCCAGGAGCGCCAGCGCCTCCTCGCGGTGGAGCCGGGTCGCCAACGTCCAGGGCGCGCGAGTGCGCCGGTGATGCGAGATCAAGGCCATCTGCACATTCTCGGCGACCGTCATCGAGCCGAAGGTCGCGGTGATCTGGAACGTGCGCCCGACGCCGAGCCGCCAGATGCGCCGGGGGGGAAGGCCGATCAGCTCGTGCCCGGCGAAGGTGACCGAGCCGAGGTCGGGGCGGAGCTGACCGTTGATGCAGTTGAAGCAGGTCGATTTGCCGGCGCCGTTGGGTCCGATCATGGCCAGGATCTCCCCCGCCGCCAGGGTGAAGTTCACGTCGCGGAGCGCCTGCACGCCGCCGAACGACTTGGCGAGCCCGGAGACGGTCAGCACGCTCATCGCTCGCCCCCGCCGCCCAGCCCGAGCCGGCCGATGAGCGCCCGGCCCGAGCCGACGATCCCCTTCGGCATCAGGACGCAGATCAGGATGATGATCAGCCCGAACGCCGAGCGCCAATAGTCGAAGGCACTCAGCCGGTCCTCGAGGATCACGAACGTGAGGGCACCCAGGATCGGCCCGACCAGCGTCTGCACGCCGCCGATCAACACCATCATCAACGCATCGATCGAGCGCGGGATGTCGACCCAAGTGGGCCCGACGAAGCCCTTGGCAAGCGCCAGCAGGCTGCCGGCGACCCCGGCCGCCGCCCCAGAGATGATGAAGGCGAGCCAGCGATGGAAGCGGATGTCGATGCCGATCGACTCGGCCCGCATGGGCGAATCCCGCCCCGCACGCAGGGTATAGCCGAACGGCGCGAACAACAGCCGCCACAAGGTAAAGATGCCGACCGCCGCCAGCGTCAGGGTCAGGTAGTAGAAGACGACGCGGTCCTTCGCCCAGGGCGACGGCCAGACCCGGTTGACGCCGTCCTCGCCGCCGGTCACGTCGCTCCACTGGAACACGACCGACCACACGATCTGGGCGAAGGCGAGGCTCAGCATCGCCATGTAGACGCCCGAGAGGCGTACGCAGAAATAGCCGAACAGCGCCGCCCCCGCCGCCGCGACCACGGGCGCCAGCAGCAGCGTCGCCTCCATGGGCAGGCCGGCACGGACCAGGAGCATGGCGCAGCCATAGCCGCCGAGGCCGAAATAGGCGGCGTGCCCGAAGCTCACCATGCCGCCGCCGCCCATGATGAAGTGCAGGCTGGCGGCAAACAGGGCGAAGATGAACACCTGCGTCCACAGCACCAGATAGAACTCGCTCAGCAGCATCGGAATCGCCAGCAGCAGAGCGACGACCGCGACGTAGCCGGCCCACCCCAGCGCGCTCGGCAGCCGCGTCAGGGTCTCGTCGCTCTGCACCGGCTCGCCCACGTCCGGCACCGGCTTGCCGAGGATGCCGAAGGGGCGCGCCACCAGCACCACCACCATCACCAGGAACATCAGCACCAGCGTGATCTTGGGGAAGATCAGGATGCCGAAGGCGCTGAGTTCGCTGATGATCACCGCCGCCAGAAACGCACCCGGGATGCTGCCCATGCCGCCGAGGACGACGACGACGAACACGGTGGCGATGATGGAGAGGTCCATCTGGTGGCTGACGCTGGCGCGCGGCAGCTGCAGCGCGCCGCCGAGTCCGGCCAGAACGGAGCCGAGGAAGAAGACCGCGGTGAAGAGGAGCTTCTGGTTGATGCCGAGGGCGCTCAGCATCTCGCGGTCCTGGGTCGCGGCGCGCACGACGGCGCCCCAGCGCGTGCGGTTGAACAGCAGCCACAACAGGCCGAGCACGACGAAGCCGAGGGCGATCACCACCAGGTCGTATTCAGGCACGCGGGAGCCGAACAGCTCGATCGCCTTGTTCAGGCCGGGCGCGCGCGGGCCCAGCCGATCCTCCGGCCCCCAGAAGAGGAGTGCGGCGTCCTTCGCCACCATCACCACGCCGAAGGTGGCGACAAGTTGGAACAGTTCCGGCGCCTGGTAGATGCGGCGCAGGATGGTCACCTCCATCACCACGCCGATGACGCCGACGGCGAGGGCGGCGAGCACCACTCCGACCCAGAACCCAGTCGGCCCAAGGGGGAGCGTCTTCACCAGCGAATAGGCGATGAACGCTCCCAGCATGTAGAACGAGCCGTGGGCGAAGTTCACCACCCGGGTCACGCCGAAGATAATGGTGAGGCCGGACGCCACCAGGAAGAGCGACGCGGCGCTCGCCAGGCCGGTCAGGAACTGGACGACGTAGAAACCCATGAGCCGCTCATCCGCGCCCGGCGCAGTCGGCGGCGCGGCCCGCCGGGGACCGCGCCGCCACGCGAGTAGTTGCGATTATTCCTTGCCGCGGAGCTTCTTGATCTCCTCGTCAGGGATGGAGTACTGCGGGCCCTGGGTGTAACGCCAATCGACCATGATCGGCTTGCCGTCCTTGACGGCGGTCTTACCGACCCAGGCGCCGAGCGTCGACTGATGGTCGATGTCGCGGAACGTGACCGGACCGGCCACCGAGTCGAACGTCAGCCCCTTCATCGCAACGATCAGCTTGTCCTGGTCCACGCTGCCGGCCTTCTGGATCATGGCCGCGATCGCCTGGATCGAGACGTAGCCGATCAGGCTGCCCATCTTGGGCGTCTCCTTGTACTTGGCCTGGTAGTCGTCGATGAACTTCTTGTGCTTCGGATCGGTGATCGCGTACCAGGGATAGCCGGTCACGATCCAGCCCTGGGGCGCCTCGGCGCCGAGCGGCTCGAGGTACTCGGGCTCGCCGGTCAGCAATCCGGCCACCACCAGGTCCTTGGTCAGAAGGCCACGCAGATCCGCCTCGCGCACGAAGGCGGTGAGGTCGCGGCTGAAGAGCGCGTTGAAGATGCCGTCCGGCTTCGCCTGGGCCAAAGCCTGCACGGTCGCGCCGGCGTCGATCTTGCCGAGCGCCGGCCACTGCTCGACCACGAACTCGACGTCGGGCCGCTTTTCCTTCAGCACGCGCTTGAAAGCGGCGACCGCGTCTTGGCCGAACTTGTAGTTCGGCGAGACGATGGCCCACCGCTTGGCCTTGGTCTTCGCCGCCTCCTCGGCCAGCATGGCCGACTGGATGTGGGTCGAGGCCCGCAGGCGGAAGGTATAGTTATGACCCTGCGCCCAGGTGATGTCGTCGCTCATCGGCTCGGTGGCGATGAACAGCTTCTTCTTCTCCTTGGAGAAGTTGGTCACCGCCACGCCGATGTGTGAGAAGTAGGTACCGGCGAGGATGTCGACCTTGTCCTTGGTGACCAGTTCCTCGGCGATCGAGACCGCGTTCTCGGGCTTGCCGGCGTCGTCGCGGGCGATCACCTCGAGCGGGCGCCCGATCACCCCGCCCTTGGCGTTGATCTCGTTCACCGCCATCTGCCAGCCCTTGCGGTAAGGCTGGGTAAAGTCGGCGAGCGCCGTGTAGCTGTTGATCTCGCCGATCTTGATCGGGTCCGCGGCCAGGGCGGCCCCGGCCGCTCCGATCATGATCGCGCTGGCCGCGACCATACCGACTAGTCTTTTCGATTGGCTCATGTAGTCCTCCCGTCTCACCTTGACGCCCGCCTCGCGGGCGGGCCCCATCCCGCCATCCCCTCGCGGGGATTGGCGGGCGCTCATGTGCGGGCGATCCGTCTTCGCGACCGCCCGCGTCTTTCCGTCTCTCGCATTCCTGCCTTCAACTCGGCCGTGCGACCACCGATTCCACGGCCTCGACGATCTTCTTGTATCCCGTGCAGCGGCAGATGTTGCCGCGCAGCGCATCCACGATCTCGGGCCGCGTCGCCCGCGGCTTCTCGGCGAGGAGCGCGGTCGCGGTCATCAGGAAGCCCGGCGTGCAATAGCCGCATTGTACCGCACCGAAGCGCAGGAACGATTCCTGCAAGGGCGTCAGATGTCCGTCCTGCTCCAGGCCTTCCACCGTGGTGATGCGCTCGCCGTCCGCCTGAACCGCGAGCAGGATGCAGGAGCTTGCCGTGCGCCCGTTCACCAGCACCGTGCAGACGCCGCAGATCCCCATGCCGCAGTCCTTGTTGGTGCCGGTGAGGCCGAGGGTCTCGCGCAGCACCTCGATCAGGGTCGTGGTCGGCTCGACCCGTGCCCGGTGGGTCCGCCCGTTGACCTCGAGGGTGATCTCGATGCTCATCGCCTCGCCTCCACCCCGCGAGCGGCTCGGGCGCACGCCCGCGCCAGGGTCCGGCGCAGGATCACGGTCGCCACGTGCCGCTTGAAGTCCGCCGAGTAGAGATGGTCGGCGAGCGGCTCGATCTCATCCACCAGAACATCGCAGGCGCGGTCGATGACTGCCGGCTCCGGCCGCATCCCCCGGAGCGCCGCCTCGGTCGCCCGCGCCCAGACCGGAATCGGCCCGACCCCGCCGAGGCCGAGGCCGATATCCTTGATGCACCCGGTCGCCGGCTCGACCACGGCGCGCACCCCGACCGCCACCGTCGAGGTGTAGTCCATCGCCCGCCGCGCGGCAAACTTGCCGTAGGCGGTGCCGGCGCCGGGCGCGAGCGGTGGGAACAGCACCTCCTGCAGCAGCTCGCCCTCTCGCAGCGCGGTGGTGTAGAGGTCCCGGAAGAACTCGGTCGCCGGGATGTCGCGCACGCCCAGAGGCCCGGCGGCGCGCATGGTGGCGCGGAGCGCGATCACCGCGACCGGCGGGTCGCCCTGGGGATCGGCCAGACTGAGATTGCCGCCAAAGGTGCCGCGGTTCTTGATCCGCCCACAGGCGATCTCGGCCGCCATCTCGGGCAACATGGGCTGGGCGGCGGCCACCGCCGGCGATTCCTCGACCTCGCGGTGGGTGGTGAGTGCGCCGATGCGGAGCGTACCGTCGGGGCCCCGCACGATGCCCTTCAGCGCCTCGATCCGGCTGATATCCACCAGCCAGGTCGGGGAGACCAGCTTCTCGTTCATCAGGATGCCGAGGGCGATGCCGCCGGCGATCACATGGGCGTCCCCCTTGGCCTCGGCCAGGGCGGCGACCGCCTCGTCCACGCGCCGCGCGCGGGTATAGCGGCACTCGCTCATCGGAGTCCCCGCCCCTCTGCGCCGGCCCGGGCCAGCAGCGGCCGACCATCGCGCCCGCGCACCAGGCGGAGGACGTATTCGGCGGCCATCGGCAGGCGCCGCGGCCAGACGCCGCAGGCGTCGGTGAGTGCGCCGGCGATCGCCGCCGGGACCGGGATCAGGCTCACCTCGGCGACGCCCTTGGCGCCATAGGGGCCGGTGCGATCCTTGCTGGCGACCCACAGGCACTCGATCTCGAGCGGCACGTCCTTGGCGCCCGGCAGCAGATAGTCGCGGTAGTGCGGGTTGACGATGACGCCATCCTTGCGCACCACGTTCTCCCAGAGGGCCTGACCCATGCCCATAGCGACCCCGCCCTCGATCTGGCCCTCGGCGCCGATCGGGTTGACCACGGTGCCGGCATCGTGGGCGCACCAGCAGCGCACCACGTCGATCTGGCCCAGCTCCTCGTCCACCTCGATCTCGACCAGGTGCGTGGCGTAGGTGTAGGTCGGATAGGGATTGCCCTTGAAGGTCAGGATATTGACCGCGATGTCCGGATCGAACTTGCCGTAGCCGCAGATGCCCTCGATCTCGCCCGCGATACGGCGGCAGGCATCCTCGAAGCTGAGGCACTGGTTGCGCGCGGTGATGGTGTCGTTTTCGAGCCGTACCTGATCCTCGGGCAGCGCGAGGGCGCGGGCGAGGGCCGCCTCGAACTGCCGCTTGAAGTCCTGGCCGGCGATCAGGGCGGCGTTGCCCGAGAAATAGGTGGTGCGCGAGGCCGAGGTCGGCCCCGAGTCGTCGGTCTTGGTGGAATCGCCGCTGACCACGCGGATGCGATGCAGGCCGATGCCCGAGGACTGGGCCGCGATCTGGGCGAGCGACATATCGGAGCCGGTGCCGATGTCGGGCGTTCCGCAATAGGCGGTGACGCTGCCGTCGGCGGCGGCGCGCACCCGCGCGGTCGAGGGATTGCGCGTGCCGCTGTAGCCGATGCCATAGCCGAGGCAGGCGATGCCGAGGCCGCGCTTGCGCCCCTCCCGCACCGGCTCTGCCTCGAGCACCCGGCGCCGCTCGGCGTAGATCGGTTCGATCGCATCCAGCGTCTTCAGGTAGCCGACGTCGAGCAGCGTCTGGCCGGTGCCGGTGCGGTCGCCGTCGGCATAGGCGTTGATGCGGCGCAGCGCGATCGGGTTCAGGCCAAGGCGGTCCGCCAGCTCGTTCATCATGCATTCGATGGCGAAGGCGAGCTTGACCACGCCGAAGCTGCGCATCGCCCCGCTCGGCGGGTAGTTGGTGAAGGTCACCACGTAATGGGTGCGCATGTTGGGAATGTTGTAGGGCATGCCGGTATGGATCACCGCACGCCCGCCGACGATTAGGCTGTAGGAGCGGTAGGCGCCGCCGTCCGCCAGGTACTCGGCGTCGAGCGCGGTGATGCGCCCGTCGCGCCGCGCCCCCAGCCGGTAGCGAATGGTCATGGCGTGGCGCTTGGTGGTGCCGACGAACACTTCCTCGCGGGTGTAGATCATGCGCACCGGCCGCCCGGTCTTGAGCGCCAGCAGCGCGATGGCGCACTCGACGGTGTTGTCCATCTTGCCGCCGAAGGCCCCGCCGACCACCGTTTGCACGACCCGAACCCGCTCGATCGGCAGGCCGGTGACCCGGGCGAGCTGGCGGTGGTGGTAGTGCGGATACTGGGTGCAGACCATCACGGTAAGCACACCGTCCGGATCGACGAAGGCTAGGCCGGCCGGCGGCTCCAGGAAGGCATGTTCGATCGGCTCGGTGCGGTAGGTGTTCTCGATCACCACGTCCGCCGCGCCGAAGCCGGCCTCCAGATCGCCCTTCTCATGGCGCAGGTCGCCGATCACGTTGCCCTTGGGGTCGATCTCGGCCGCGCCCGGCGCCAGAGCCGCCTCCGGCGTCAGCACCATGGGTAGTTCCTGGTAGGAGACGGCGACCAGGTGGCACGCCGCCTCGGCCTCGGCCTCGGTCAGGGCGGCGATGGCGACCACGGGCTCGCCGGCGTAGCGCACCTTGTCGGTGGCGAGGACCGGGGTATCGTCGGTCAAGGTGCCGACCAGGAGGCGCTCGGGCGCGATCTCGGCGCCGGTGAGCACGGCGACCACGCCGGAGGCCTTGGCCGCCGCGGCCGTGTCGATCGCCATGATGCGCGCATGGGCGTGGGGGCTGCGCACGAAGCGGCAGTGGAGCGCACCCTCCATCGGCACGTTGGCGACATAGCGGGCGCGGCCACGGACCTTGTAGAGCACGTCGGCGCGCGGCAGCCGCCGCCCGACCGTCGCCGCCGCCTCGCCCGGATGGCCGCCGTCGGCGATGCGTGCGGCTTCCAGGATGCGCCGGTACTCGCCCTGCCAGTGGGCCTGCTCGGCGAGCGAGCCGAGGGCGAACTTTTCGCCGTCCGGTTCCTTCCAGCTTGCCGTCATCGCCCCGCTCCCACCGGTCTAAAGGATGATGCGCGCATCGGCCACCACCGCGCCCCGGGTGCCAACGAACAGCGGATTGAGGTCGATCTCGCGAATCTGCGGGTGCTCCGTCACCAGTTGCGACAGACGCCGGAGTGCCTCCACCAAGCCCTCCACGTCGGCCGCCGCGCCGCCGCGCGCGCCCGCCAGCAGGCGCGCGATCCGCGTCTCGCCGATCATGGCGCGCGCCTCGTCCGCCACCAGCGGCGCGAGACGGAAGGCGTAGTCGTCGAGGATCTCGGTATAGATGCCGCCCGCGCCCATCACCACGCAGGGGCCGAAGCCGGGATCGCGCCGGGCACCCAGCATCACCTCGAAACCCTTGGGCGCCATCTCCTGCACCAGCACGCCGTCGATCCGGGCACCGGGCACGCGGCGCGCGACTTCCGCCCGCAAGTCACGATCGGCGGCACCCAACTGGCCGCTGTCGCACAGCCCGAGGCGAATGCCGCCCGCGTCCGACTTGTGCACGATATCGGCGGAGACGACCTTGAGGCAGAGCGGAAAACTGAGCTCCCGTGCCGCGCGCGCGAGGTCGTCCGGGTTGCGAGCCAGGCGCCAGGGGGCGACGGAGAACCCGTAAGCCGCGAGGATGTCGAGCGCCTCGGCGAAGAGATAAGTGGTCCCCTTTGCGGTTGCGGCGCCGAGCGCCTTGCGCACGCTGCCGGCGTCCGCCGGCAGCGGCGCCGACAGCGTGCGCATGGGAGCTGCGCGAAACTCGCCCCAGCCGGCGAGACTGGCGAGCGAGCGCGCCAAGCCATCGAGGGTCGGGAACACCATCACGGTGCCGTCCCGCTCCACCTCGCGGGTGAAGCCGGCCACATCCAGGCCGTAGGTCCACCCCAGGATCGGCTTGGCCGGGTACTTCTTCGCCATGGCGCGGAGGTGGGAGGAACAGTCATAGGCCGCGTACTTGGGCAGCTTGTAGGAACAATAGATGCAGATCACCGCATCGACGCCCGGGTCCTGAAGAAGAGCCTCCAGGATACGCGGATAGTTGGCGTGCATGTCGCGGGCGAGCGGGATCCAGCAGTCGACCGGGTTCTCGACCGCCAGCCAGTCGGGGAACAGCGGCTCGAGCGCCGCCCGGGTCGCGGGCGAAAGCGCGGCCAGGGAAAGCCCGGCGGAATCCAACACATCGATCGCCAGCACCGCGCCTCCGCCCGAGAAGGTCATGATCGCGACCCGCCGCCCGCGCGGCGGCGGATAGGTGACGAACGCCTTGGAGACCAAGCGCAGCTCCTCCGCCCCCGTGACCGCGACCACGCCGGCGCGGCGAAAGGCGGCCGTATAGACCTGGTTTTCGCCCGCGGCGGCGCCGGTGTGGGAGGCGACCGCCGCCTGCCCGGCCTGCGTGCGCCCGGCCTTCAGGACCACGATCGGCTTCTGCTTGCCGATGCGCTCCGCCGCGGCCAGGAACTCTTGCCCCTGGTCGATGCGCTCGACATGGCATTGGATCACGCGCACCGCGGGCTCGGCGGCGAAGTGCTCGATCACGTCCACCAGGCTCACGTCGCAGGCGTTCCCCAGGTCGATGGTGGTGCAGAAGCCGCCCGGCTCGTTGTTGATGAGATGGTGCCCCATCATGAACAGGCCCGACTGCGCTACCTGGCCGACCGGCGCGGTATCGGGATGAATCTCGATGAACGACGAGGTGAAGCGCGCGAGCGCGTTGGCGACACCGATGGTGTTCGGGCCGATGATGCGGATGCCGGCGCCCTGCGCGATCTCCAGCATCTCCGCCTGCAGCCGCGCGCCTTCCGCGTCGGAGTCGCCGAAGCCCTGGGTGATGACGATGGCGGCCCGGATGCCCTTGGCGGCGCAGTCGCGCATAACGGCGGGCACCAGGTGCCGCGCGACCGACACCACGGCGAGGTCGGGCATCTCGGGCACGTCGGCGAGGTTCGGATAGACGTTCCGCTCCGGCACCCGCCCCATGCTCGGGTTGATGACGTAAACGCGCCCCCCATAGCCGAAGTCGCGGAGCGAGGTCAGCACGCTCACCGCGTCGTCGAGGGCGCTCCGCGACAACCCGACGATGGCGACCGATTTGGGCGCCAGGAAGGGCGTCAGATCAGCGCGCTGGGTTTTCTGGTGCGCCATCGCTTGCCTAGGCCCGCCGTCCCTGCTGCAGCGTCTCGGCCACCATCGCGCGCAGGCGGAACTTCTGGATCTTGCCCGAGGGTGTCATGGGTAGGGCTTGCACCACCTCGACCCGCTCGGGCCATTTCTGCTTCGCCACTCCGGCGTCGTGCATCCACCGTTGCACCTCGGCCAGGCCGAGGGCGGCGCCGGGCTTGGTGATCACGTAGGCGCAGACCCGCTCGCCGAGCCTCGGGTCCGGCATGCCGACGACCGCCACGTTGGCGACCGCGGGGTGCGCGAACAGCACGTCCTCGACCTCAACGGGGGAGATGTTCACCCCACCACGAATGATCAGGTCCTTGATCCGACCGGTGATCTTGACGTAGCCGTCGCCGTCCATGCGCGCCTGATCGCCGGTGCGGAACCAGCCATCGGCCTGGTAACTCTTGGCGGTCAGCTCCGGCTGGCGGTAATAGCCCATGGTCACCATGGGACCCTTGGCCATCAGCTCGCCGTCGGCCCCGGGTGCCACGGTGTCGCCACCCGCATCCACCACCTTCAGCTCCATGCCGCCACAGGGCAGCCCGTCGGTGGTGTAGAGCTTCTCCTCCGGGCAGTCGAACGGGCAGGTGGTGACGCCGCCGCATTCGGTCATGCCCCAGAGCGGCGAGGTGAACGTCGCCGGCATGGCGGCGCGGGCGTCGCGCACCAGCTTCTCCGGGATCGACGCGCCGCCGCAGAGAAACAGGCGGACCGATTGCAGCGCGCCCCGCCGGGCAAGGTCCGGATGGTAGACTAGGTCGAGCAGGAACGGGGTCGCCGCCGCCATGAAGGTCGGGCGCTCGCGCTCGATCATGGCCAGCGCCGCCGCCGGCTCCCAACGCTCCAGCAGCACGATCGACCCGCCGATGGTGAGGGTCATGCGCACCGCGTGGGTGAAACCGACGGAGTGGCCGAGAGGGGAGCAGCCGAAAATGCGGTCGCCCTCGTTCAGGCCGTAGCGGGCGATGAATCCGGCGTTGGTCGCCGCCAGGATCCGGCTCGACCACATGGCGCCCTTGAGATCGCCGGTGGTGCCCGAGGTGAAGCCGAGGGCGGTCAGATCGTCGCTGCCGGGGGCGAGCTTGGCGAGCGCGCCGGGATCGTCGCCGGCTGGCCAGGAGCGCGCCAGCAGGTCCTCGTAGGAAAGGCACCCCGCCCGCGCCACCGCCTCGCCGCCGCCGACCAGAATGACATGCGCGAGACCCGGCGCCTCGGCGCGCAACCACTCCGCCATGGCGCCATAGTCGAAATCGCGGAACCGGGCCGGCACCACCAGGGCCTTCGCCCTGGTCTGGGCGAGGAGCGCGCGCAGCTCGCGCTCGCGGTAGACGAGTGGGATGGTCGCCGTCACCGCGCCGATCCGCGTCAGCGCCAGATGCAAAACGATGAACGGCGCCCAGTTGGGCAGTTGCAGGATCACCACGTCCCCGCGCCCGAGGTCGTGGGCGAGGAGGGCGGCGGCCAGGCGCTCCACCTGCTCCGCCACCTGGGCATAGGTGAGGCGGCCGTAGTGCGCATCGACCACCAGCTCGCGCCGGGGATCGCGCGCCGCGATTCCCGCCAGCCGGTCGGTGATGAGCCCGGTCGCCGCCGCGGTCATGACACCCGGCCGGGCGCGATCTGGTCGAGCGCAGGCATCACCTCGCGCGCCAGGCGCTCCAGATGCCGGCGCCGGTCGTTCGGCGGCATGATCGGCGCGAGGATCAGGTAGTTGGCCCCGGCCTCGACGTACTTGGCGAGATACTCCGTGATCCGCGCCGGCGGGCCAAAGGCGCAGTATTTCTCCACCAACTGCGCGAAGTCCTGGTCGTAGCGGTAGCTCAGCTCCTTGACGCCCGAGGCGCGCGCCTTGGCCACGTCGTCGTCAAGCGCGACATAGATGAAGCAGGCGAACACGTAGTCCGCAGGCAGCTCGCGGCCGCCCTCACGGGCGAACTGCTTCACCTGGGTGAAGGAGTCGCGGCATCGGTCGGCCGTGTACATGTACGGGTGCCAGCCGTCGCCGAGCTTGGCGGCGCGGCGCATGGGCCCCTCCTGCCGCCCCGACACCCAGATCGGGATGGTGCCGTTCACGGGACGCGGCAGCATGTCCACGTCCGCGAGATCGAAGATCTTGCCCTTGTAGTCGAAGCGCTTGCCCGACCAGTACTGGCGCATGATCTCGATCGCTTCGGTCGAGCGCTGGCCGCGCTCGTTGATCGGCACGCCGCAGCCGGCGAACTCGCGCGGGTAGTCGCCGCCGACGCCGACCGTCAGCAGCACGCGGCCGCCCGACAGCACGTCGAGGCACGAAAACTGCTTGGCCACCATGGTCGGGTGGCGCAAGGGAAGCAGCAGGGTCGCCGGCCCGATCTTGATGCGCGACGTCAGCGCCGCCGCCCAGGCGAGCGTGGTCACCGCCTCCAGGATCGGGCGGTGGTAGACGATATGCTCGCCGGTCCAGAAGCTGTGGTAGCCGAACTCCTCGACCGAGCGGATGTCGGCGGCCTGCCAATGGTCGCCCCCACAGGTGATCCCGATCTTCGCCGACATCACCGCCTCTCCTTACTCGGCCGCCCGGGCGTGGCCGTAGTCCGCGCGCGCGGCCGCGCGGCCGATCTTCTCCTCGCGCAGGTCGCGCTGGATCGCTTCCTGCGCGCGCTCCGCCGGTGCGCCGTAGCCTCCGCCGCCCTGCGTCCACATGCTGAGCACGTCGCCCCGGTGCAGGCGCAGGTTCACGTTCTTGGAGGCGAGCTCCCTGGGCGCCGGCCCGTCCGGGTTCAGCACCAGGCGCCCGGTCTTCCCCGAGCCGCCGCCGAACAGGCCGAAGGGCGCCACCTTGAATTTGTCGAACTGGGTCTCGACCGCGCCGACCTCGTCCAGGAACTCGATGTCGCGGCGCACGCCGAGCCCGCCGCGGAAGCGCCCGGCTCCGCCGGTGTCGGGGATGAACTCGTAACGCTTGAAGCGCAGCGGATAGTTCAGCTCGACCATCTCGATCGGCGTGTTGGCGAGGTTGTGGATGCCTTGCGAGTAGCAGTCGAGGCCGTCCTTGGTGGCGCGCGCGCCGCCGCCGCCGACCTCGATGTCGAACAGAATCCAGCCGCGGCGGTCGGCGCCCTCGCCTTCGCCCGAGAGGATGTAGACGTTGGACATGCCGTAATAGGCCGCCGTGATCCGCTCGGGCACCACCTTGGAGAGTGCCATCATCAGGGCGTTGACGATGGTGTGGGTGATCGCGTTGCGCCCGACCACCGGGGCCGGCGGATTGGCGTTCACCACGGTGCCTGCGGGCGCGGTGATGGTGATCGGGCGATAGACGCCGTAATTGGCCGGGATGGTCGGGTCGAGGATCGAGAGGATGGCGAAATAGGTCGCCGATTCGCACGACGAAATGGTGGCGTTGATGGGCGCGCGGCGCTGTCGGTCGGTGCCGGTGAAATCGACGTGGATGCCACCGTCCTTGATCGTGATCCTGGTCGCGATCCGGATCGGCTCATCGACCACGCCGTCGTCATCCACGTAGTAGACGCCCTCGAACGTGCCTTCGGGCAGCTCACGGATGCGCTCGCGCAGCCGTGATTCGGAGATGTCGACCGCGTCCAGCATGCAGTCGCGAAAGCCCTCGGCGCCGTAGCGCTCCACCAGATCGAGGACGCCGGCGCGGCCGATCTCGAGCGCCGCCGCCTGGGCGCGCAGGTCGCCGATCGTCTGTTCCGGCTGGCGGATGTTGGCCTCGATCAGGTCGAACAGGCGCTGGTTCAGCTTGCCGGCCTCGAACAGCTTGATCGGCGGGATGCGCAGTCCCTCCTGGTAGATCTCGACCGCATCTCCGGCATAGCTGCCGGGACGCATGCCGCCGACATCGAGATGGTGGCCGAGGGTGCCGCAGATCGCCACCATCTCGCCGCCCGCGAACACCGGCAGGAAGGTCTGAATGTCGGGCAGGTGCTGACCGCCGCGGTAGGGATCGTTGGTGATGATGATGTCACCTTCATGCCACTCGATCTTGGGGAACGACTGGTCGAGGGTGGTGCGCAGCGACCGCGACATGGAATTGAGGTGGATCGGGATGCGGCACGACTGGGCGATGATCCGCCCCTCGGGGTCGAACACGGCCGTCGAGTAGTCCAGCATTTCGCGGATGACGGTCGAATAGGACGTGCGCAGGATGGTCGCCGCCATCTGCTCGGCGACGCCGACGAGGGCGTTGTTGACCACTTCGAGGGTGATGGGATCGACGCGCATGGTCTCAGCTCCCGATCGCGATCAGCAGGTTGCCGAAGTCGTCCACCCGCGCCTTCTGGCCCGGGTGGATGACGGTGGTGGTGTCGATCTGTTCGACGATGGCCGGCCCGGCGATGGTGGCGCCAGGCCCCAGGCGCTCGCGGTCGTAGACGGCGGTCGCGACATAGCCCGCGGCCTCGTCGAAATAGACCTGGCGCCGTTCCTTGGGAACGACGGCCCCGCCATTCGCCTTCGCGCGTGGCTGGATCGGCGGCGCCGACATCAGCCCGAGCGCGGCAATCCGCGCGCTCACGAACTCGACCGCCTTGTCGGGGTGGTTGTGGGCGAAGGACTGCAGGTGCCGATCATGGAAGCGCAGGACCAGCGCCGCGACCGCCGCCGCGTCCAGGGTGCCCGCCGGCAGGGCCACGTTCACTTCGTAGGCCTGGCCGGCATAGCGCAGATCGGCGGTGCGCTGCAGCAGCCGCTTCGCGCGCGGCACGCCATCTTCGGCGAGGGCCGCGTCGGCTTCGGCCTCGAGCGCGGCATAGAGCGGCGCGACCGCCGCCGGGGTGATTGCCGCCCCGCGCAGGACTCGGGTCTGCACCGCGTCGTGGCGGATGTCGGCCATCACCAGGCCAACCGCCGAGAACACGCCCGGCTGTTCGGGCACCAGGACGCTGGGAATGCGCGCCGCCTGGGCCAGCGCCGCGGCGTGCATCGGGCCGGCGCCGCCGAAAGCAACCAGGGTGATGCTGCGCGGGTCGTACCCTTTTTCGGCCGAGGAGACGCGCACCGCGCGCTCCATGTTGGCGTTGGCGATGCGGATGATCCCGGCCGCGGCCTGCTCGACGCTGAGCTTGAGCGGCGCACCCACCCGCTCCGCGATTGCCCGCCGGGCCGCCTCGCGGTCGAGGCGGATGTCGCCACTGGCGAACCGATCGGGGTGCAGCCGGCCGAGCACCAGGTTGGCGTCGGTCACGGTCGGCTCGGTGCCGCCGCGGCCATAGGCGACGGGGCCGGGATCGGCGCCGGCGCTCATGGGCCCGACGTGCAGGCCGCCGGCGCTGTCGAGCCAGGCGATCGATCCGGCCCCGGCGCCGATGGTGTTGATCTCGATCATCGGCAGCTTCACGGGGCGCCCGGCGACCGCGCCCTCGGTGGTCATGCGGAGTTCCCCCCGGTGGATGAGGGAGATGTCGGTCGAAGTGCCGCCCATGTCGACACCGAGCAGGTTGTCGTAGGCGGTCGCCTTGCCGATCCGCTGCACGGCGAGCGCGCCACCGGCCGGACCAGAGGTGAGCATGCGCACCGGGTAGTTCTGCGCCGCCCCGACGGTCAGCGACCCCCCGCTGGACTGCATGAGCAGCACCTTGGCGTTCGGCAGCACCGCACCGACCCGGCCCGCGATCTCGCTCAAATAGCGGGCGACGAGGGGCATCGCGGCGGCGTTCAGCGCCACGGTGCTCATGCGCTCGTACTCGCGGATCTCGCGGCAGACCTCGCAACTGGCGGAGACATGGATGCCGGGCAGCTCCGCCCGCGCCCAATCCCGCACCTTGGCCTCGTTGGCCGGATTGACGAAGGAGTTGAGGAAGCAGATGGCGAGCGCTTCGGCGCCGCTCTCCTTCACCTGGGCGAGCAGGCGCTGCACCTCCTGGCGCTCGGGCTCGCGGATGACCTCACCAGTCGCGGTGGTGCGCTCGGCCACGCCGAAGCGGCGGTCGCGCGGTACCACGGGCGGGGCCTTGTCCTGTTGCAGGTCGTACATGTCGGGGCGGAAATGGCGCCCGATCTCGAGGATGTCGCGGAACCCCTCGGTGGTGAGCAGGGCGGTCTTCGGCAGTTTGTTCTCGAGCACCGCGTTGGTGACGATAGTGGTGCCGTGCACCAGAAGCGTCACGTCGCCGGGGGCGACCTTGGCCAGTTCCAGCCCGCGCCGCACCGCATCCACCAGCGCCCCCGCCGGGTCGCCGCGCCGGCTCGGCACCTTGGCGATCGCCAGCCGCCCCGTCGCCTCGTCCAGCACCGTGATGTCGGTGAAGGTGCCGCCGATGTCGATGCCGATGCGAACCGCGCCCATGACCCCGTCCTTCACTTCCCGGCCGCGCCGCCCAAGGCCGACGGCCGCGTCCGTTTGGCTCGCGCCGGCCGCGCCGCCAATGGGCTCGCGCGCCGGTTGAAGCCGATGGCGAAGTGGAACTTGCAGCGGTCGACGCGGTAGCTGATGGTGCCGGCCTCGATCGGCGTGCCGCCGGCGATGCGCCAGGTGTAGGTGTTGGCCAGCACCAGCGTGCGCGGGCCGACGTCGAGTGCCGCCGCCACGTCGCGCGGTGCCGGCGTGATCTCGCTGTCCCAGTCCGACTCGACAATCGGCGACCCAACCAGGTCCTCGATCACCTCGGAGGCATCGCGGTGCTCGACCCGTTTCGGGTCGAGCCGCGCCGCGATCCAGGCTGGATAGTAACGCCGGTCGTGGCAGACGATGCGCCCGTCGACCAGGCGCACCAGGCTCAGGCAGCCGACCTGGCTGTCCGCTGGCAGACCCAGGCAAAGGCGCATGGCGGTCGGCGCCGGCATCACCGGCTCATAGCTGAGGATGCGCGTCACGAAGGCGACGCCCTGGCTGGCCAGGTCCTGCTCGAAACTGGTGAGGGGCGCAAAGCGGCGGGTGATCTTGGGTGGATTGACGGTGGTGCCGCGACCGCGCAGCCGGGATACCAGGCCACCCCGCTCCAGCAGATCGAGCGCGCCGCGGACCGTGATGCGGCTGACCCGGAATCGCTCGGCCAGTTGCTCTTCGGTCGGCAGCAGCGAGTTGGGGCCGAGGCGGCCGATCTCGCCCTCGAGCCAAGCCGCCACGTCGAGATAGAGCGGAGAACGGGTGCCGCCAGCCATCGATCTCCCCCAGACCCATACCAGCGGGCCGAGACTGGCGCGGCATGGCGACGTTGTCAATACTGATAAGTTATAACATTTACAGTCAGCCGCCGCCCCCTCAGGGCCACATGCGACGCAGGATCCCGTCGCGCTGGATCAGGTGGTGCTGTAACGCCGCGCCAATGTGCGCGGCGATCAGGGTGGCCAGCGACAAGCCGGTCCAGCCGTGCCAATAGAGGATCGCCTCGCCGAGGCCCTGGTTCTTGGCCACCAGTGGCGGCAGCGCGAACAGCCAGAAGACCGTGATCGGCGCGCCATAGGCCGAAGTGCCCCACCAGCCGACCAGCGGATTCAGCAGCAGCAGGAGATAGAGCGCACCGTGAACGGTCATGGCCGCGCGTTGCTGCCAGGCGGGCATGGTCGCCGGCAGGGGCGGCGCCGGGTGGCTCAGGCGATAGAGCAATCGGGCGACAACCAGGGGAAACAGGACCACGCCGATGGACCGGTGCAGGTCGTAGCCGAAGTCCTGGATGCGCCCCTGCCGCAGCTCGGAGAGTGCCAAACCGAGCGGCACCATGGTGAGTACCAGCGCGGCCGTGGTCCAGTGAAAGGCTCGCGCGACCGGCGTGTAACGCTCGCCCATAGGGGCTCAGCGCCGGCGGGCCGCGTGCCGCAACGGCTCGGGGTCGATCTCGTCCAGCAGATGGCCGACCCGGGTCGCCTTGGCTTCCAGATAGCGGCGGTTCTCGTGATTGACCGGCGCGATCACCGGCAGCCGATCGACCACCGTGACACCGGCCGCCGCCACGGCGTCGATCTTGGACGGGTTGTTGGTCAGCAGCATGATGCGCGTGACGCCGAGCAACTCCAGCATGCGCGCGGCCACGTCGTAGTGTCGTTCGTCGTGCTCGAAGCCGAGCGTGGTGTTGGCATCGAAGGTGTCCAGCCCGCGGTCCTGCAGGACATAGGCGCGCATCTTGTTGGCCAGGCCGATGCCGCGGCCCTCCTGGTCGAGATAGAGTACGACCCCGCCGCCACGCTCGTGCATCATCTCGGTGGCGATGCGCAACTGGTCGCCGCAGTCGCAGCGCAGCGACCCGAACACGTCCCCGGTCAGGCAGGCGGAATGCAGCCGCACAGGAACCACGCCGGCGAGGTCGGGCTGGCCGATCAAGACCGCCGTCGACAGGCGTCCCAACACGTCGCGGAACACGACCAACTGGCTGTCATGGGCGGCGCGCAAGGGAACCCGGGCGCGGCTGACGATCTCGAGCGACCGTGCCCGCATCGCCTCGAACTCGGCGATGCGCTCGGCCGGCAGGGTGATCAAGCCGTCCAAGGCGACCCCCGGCGCGACCCGCGCCACCACCGGTGCCGGCAGCAGGAGCGCGAGCTTGGCGAGGGCAATTGCCGCCGCCGCGGCTTCATCGCCCGGAACCGCCCGCTGGGTCGGCCGCACCGGCTCGCCTGCCGCCAGCTCCGCGATCCAGGTGCTGGTCACCTCCGGTGCCAGGTCGATCATGGTCACGCGATCCCCGAGGCCGAGGGCCGCGGCCCGGTGACCGGAAATGGCGAGGGCGAGGGCGCCACCCCGCGCCACTCGCCGCAAGGCCGCGAGCGCCGCCGGCTCCGCCGCCTCGGCGGACAACGCCAGCAGCCGGACGCCGCCCGCCTGCAAGACCACGGGCCGGCCGGCCTGAAGCTCGGCAATGCCACGCTCGATCGCCACGGCGGCCGGCTCGACCCCCGGTTTGGCAAAGAGACTGGATAGATCCTTCAAGACCTTGGTCCTCAAATCATCCGCGCATCGCCATCACTGTCCCCGGTCGGAAGTCCGTTACGCATGGGTTCGCGAACTGCCAATCTTAGGCTGAAGGCATGGCGCGCGCCCTCGCGCCGCCGTGCTCCACGCCCGAGCCGTGCTCTGCGCTGTCTTTTTGCCCCAAGTCACCGCCAACGAGACCTGCCGGATCGGTTCCTGACGCGGCCCGACATTACCCCTGCAACCGAGCAACATCAATGGCTTCGACGCCAACCGTACCTTGATGGACAGACATTTTTTCGTGACGCGGCGCCGGGTCATGGCGCGTGCCCAGGCACCGCCCAGAGATCGACATGGCCGACCGTCAGGCAGAGTTCGTCGCGGGCGAGGGCCGCCATGCGCGCAGCCTGCCAATCCACCAGATCCGGCGCTGAGACTGCCCCGCTCTCGGCCACGGCCTGGTACCACCCGGCGACCAGGCGCCGTTGCAGTGCCGCCGCTTCCGCCCCCAAGACCCAGTCGGCGAGGCCAGTCGCCACCTGGTAACCGCGGCTGGCGAAAATCGCCGCGGCCGCGGCGACCGCGAGCGGCCCCAGCGCATCGCCGAGGCCCTTGTCACGGTGCTGATGGCGATTGAAGGCCGCGAAGACGGCGCCGTCCAGCGCGTGCGCCGGTTGCGCGGCCAGGCGGCCATCGACGCTGAGGGCGGCATAGACCGGCCGCCGCCGCGCGGCCGCGGCGGTTGCCAGGCGCTCCAGCCAGGACCGCGACACCAGGTCGAGGAAGGCCGAGGTGGTCAGCAGATCGGCCGGCCGCGCCAGTACGGCCTCGAGGTCCCGGTCGAGATCCGCCCGATCGAACACGGCTGGCACACCGGTGGCGGCGCAGGCGGCCTTGGCGCGCCCGAGCAGCCCGGCGTCACGATCGACCAGATGCCATGCCTGGGACTGCCCGAGGTGGGGTGCGAGCGCGCGCAATGTGGAGCCCGTGCCACAGGCGAGATCGGTCACGCGCACGGCCTCGCGGCGCCCGAGATAAACCAGCACCGCATCCCGGATCGGAGCGTTGCGGGCCAGGTGGTCGGCCGGTTCGCGGAGCGCCAGCCAGTCGGCGGAAAAGTCGCTCATGCCGCGGCCTCGAGGGCGCCGGCGACGCGATCGACGGTGGCTTCCCAGCGCGGCAGTGCAACCGCCGCCAGCCGCGCGCCGGCGGCGAGGGCGGCGCGCCGGCGGCGGCTGCCGATCAGGTCTTGCAGCACTTGCGCCAGGGCCCCCGCGTCGCCAGGCGGGACCAGGACTCCGGCGCCTGCGGGCACCACCTCGGGAACCGCCCCGGCCGTGGTGCCCACCACCGGCAGCCCGTGCGCGAGGGCCTCGGCGTAGACCATGCCATAGCCCTCATAGCGCGAGGCGAGCACGAACAAGTCCGCGCGATCATAGAGCGCGACCAGGCGGCCGGCGTCCACAGGACCCAGCAGCGCCACACGCTCGTCGAGGCCGGTGGCCGTAATCAGGGAACGCAGCCGGTCGGCCTCGGCCCGATCGCGCGCCTCGCCAGCGATCGCGAGACGCCAGGGCAACCCGCGCAGCCCCGCGAGCGCGGCGATCAGCACGTCGTGGCCCTTGCGCGGCACCAGGCTGCCGACGGAGAGCAGCGCGACCGCCTCGCCACCGCTGCCGCGAGCAGGGGGCGCCGGCGAGGTTCCAGGCGGGGCGACCACCAGCCGCTCGCGCGGCACGCCATAGGCGGCGGCCAGCATCGCGGCGGTCGTCCGGCTGGTGGTGACGACACGGTGCGCAGCGGCGAGGGCCGCCCGTTCGCTGGTCGCCAGCGCCGCCGCGCGACCCGGTGCCGCGCCGGTCTCCAATGCGAGGGGGTGATGGATCAGGGCGACCAGCGGCCGCTTCCTGCCGAGGCGGGCGCCGATCTCCGGCAGCGCGCCCAGGGCGAGGCCATCGATCAGGAGCGTCCGATCGACCGGCACGCTCGCAAGACACGCGTAGCTCTCGGCCAGGATGGCGTCGTCCGGGTCGGGAAAGCGGTCGCTCAAGGGCAGCATCCGGACCGTCCAGCCGCGCGCGGCGAGCCCGGCGGCCACGTGCCGATCGTAGGCGTGGCCCCCGGTCGGCGCATCGAGGGCACCGGGTACGGCGAACACCACCTCACGCGGGGCCAAGGGGCGCCTCGTACCAGGCCCGCGCCACATGGGATTCGGCGAGCGCGACCCTGAGCGCCGCCACCTCGGCCGCGGGGCGCCCGACACGGCCCGCGCGGACCGCGCCGGCCAACTGGTCGAACACATGCTTCGCCAGGGCCTCGGTGGTGGTATTGCGGCCGCGAAACTCCACCACGTCGTCGAGATTGCGGTAGTTCAGGGGGGCGAGCACTTGGCGTAAAACCTCGCTGGCGCGGCCGATATCGACGATCAGGCCGTCGCCGTCGAGTTCGCGGGTGAAGAAGGTCGCATCGACCACGAAGGTCGCCCCGTGCAGCCGCTGGGCGGGGCCGAATACCGCCCCCTGGAAACTGTGCGCGATCATGATGTGGTCACGGACCGAGAGCGCAAACATGGCAACGACCTTGATACGTTGGTGGAGCTAGGCGGGACCAGCGCACCGATCAATGCGGCAAGTTGCGCGGCGACGCCAGAGGGTCGTCGTCGGCCTTGCCTTCGTCCCCCGCTTGCCCAATTACAATGGCGCCCTCGGCGAACCGGAGGCGGCGCGGCGTGGCGGATCACGGGCAGAGCGCGGGACCATCGGCAGCGGCCATTGGTCGCCGGCGTGCGGCGTTTGCCATCCTGGTCGTGGCCACGGTCCTGGCGATGCTGGCACTGATGGTCCGCACCCTTTCCACCGACGGTATCGACATGGTGGACGGGCTGATGCTGTTCGCCCTCCTGATCAACCTGCCTTGGACGGTGATCGGCTTCTTGAATGCCTGCTTCGGCCTGGCGCTCACCCTGTTCGCCCGCGACCCCGAGACGACCGCCGCGCCCCTCGCCCGCCACATCCGGGGCGACGAGCCGATCACCGGCGCGACCGCAATTCTGGTCTGCATCCGCAATGAGGAGCCGGCGCGGCTGCGGCGCAATCTCGATGCCATGCTGGGCGGCCTGATCGCGAGCGGAGCGGCGCCCCACCTGCACTGCTTCGTACTCAGCGACACCAACCGGCCCGAGATCGCGGGGGCGGAGGAAGCGCTCGCTGCCGACCTTGCATTACGCTTTGGTTCGCGCCTGCCCGTGACCTACCGCCGCCGCCCCGACAACCCGGGGTTCAAGGCCGGCAACATCCGCGACTTCTGCGACCGCTGGGGCAGCGGCTTCGCCTTCGCCCTGGTGCTGGATGCCGACAGCTTCATGAGCACCGAGGCGATGCTGCGCCTGATCCGCACCATGCAGGCGACCCCGACGCTCGGCATCTTGCAGAGCCTGGTGGTCGGCATGCCCACCGCGAGCGCCTTCGCGCGCCTGTTCCAATTCGGCATGCGCCTCGGCATGCGCTCCTACACCCTGGGCAGCGCGTTCTGGCAGGCCGATTGCGGGCCCTATTGGGGCCATAACGCGATCATCCGCCTGGCTCCCTTCATCGCCCACTGCCACCTGCCGCGCCTGCGGGGCGGACGGTGGGTCTTGAGCCATGACCAGGTCGAAGCGGTGCTCATGCGCCGCGCCGGCTACGAGGTGCGCATCCTCCCGGTCGAGGACGCCTCCTGGGAGGAAAACCCGCCGACCCTGCCGGAGTTCATCCGCCGCGATCTGCGCTGGTGCCAGGGCAACATGCAATACTGGCAGTTGCTGGCGACACCCGGCCTGCTGCCGGTCAGCCGCATTCAACTGGTGCTGGCGATCCTGATGTTCCTCGGCTCGCCGGCCTGGGTCGGCATGGTGACGCTGTTCACCATATTCGGCGTGCTGTCGCCGACGCCGATCTTCGATCCCCTCTATGGCACCGTGATCCTGTTGGCCACCCTGGCCATGGTGTTCGCGCCCAAGATCGCGAGCGTGATCGTGGTCCTGCTGCTGCCCGAGCAGCGCCGCGCCTTCGGCGGTGCGCCCCGGTTCGCGGCGAGCGTGCTGGTCGAGGTACTGTTCATGGCGACTCTCGCGCCGATCGTGGCGGTGGCGCACACGGTCTTCCTGTGCGGCCTCCCCTTCGGCCGCACCATGGGCTGGACCGCGCAGTTGCGGGACGACCAGGCGGTGCCCTTCGCCGTCGCCTGGAAGCGGCTCTGGCCGCAGACCCTGCTCGGCATCGCCGGCATCCTCTGGGTGGGCGTGCTGGCGCCGTGGGCCTTTCCCTACCTGCTGCCGTTCGTCGGGCCGCTCGCGATCGCGATTCCCTATGCGATGGTGAGCGCCTCGCCGGACCTCGGGCTGGCGCTTGCCCGCCTCGGCGTCGGGCGCCTGCCGGAGGAGACCGCCCCGCCCGCCGCCCTCCTCCCGCTCGCGCTGCCGGCGGTGGTGGCGAACCCGGGCCCGCCGGCGCTCCGCGCCGAGCCCGCGGCGGTCGAGCGCTGAGTCCATGGCAACCGCGACCCCGCCGCTGCCACTCGGCCGGCGCTGGACCCAGGTCAGGGGCGTGCTGCGTTCGCTCCTCCTCTACTACCGGGACGCCGCGCGGCGGCGCGCCATGGACCGCCTGCACGCCGGGTTCATGCGGCCGGGCGATCTGGTGTTCGACATCGGCGCCCATGTCGGCGACCGGATCGCCTCGTTCCGGCGCCTCGGATGCCGAGTGGTCGCGGTCGAGCCGCAGCCGGCACTGGTGGCCACCCTCCGCCTGCTCTATGGCAGAAGCGCCGGCGTGACCATCGAGCCGGTCGCGGTCGGCGACCATGAGGGCATCCTGACTCTGCATCTGAACCTGGCGAATCCGACGTTGGCCACGGGATCCACCGCCTTCATCGCCGCCGCCGGCGGCGCCGCGGGCTGGGAAGGCCAGAGCTGGTCGCACCGGGTCGACGTGCCCCTCACCACCCTCGACCGGCTGATCGCGCGCCATGGCCGGCCACGCTTCATCAAGATCGACGTGGAGGGGCTGGAAGCCGCCGTCCTCGGCGGCCTCGGCGCAGCGCCGCCCGCTCTCTCCTTCGAGTTCACCACCATCCAGCGCGGCGTCGCCGTGGCCGCCCTGGACCGCTGCCTGGTCCTGGGCTTGCGCCGCTTCAATGCCGCGCTCGGGGAGTCCCAGTCCTTGGTCTTCGCCGAGTGGCAGGACGGCCGCGCCATCGCACGCTGGCTGACCGAGCTGCCCCACACGGCGAATTCCGGCGACATCTACGCCCAGGAAGGTTCCTGATGCGGCACTTGCTCCGCCTCCTCCTCTGCGGCGCCCTCGCCCTCCTCCCGCTCGCGGCCCGGGCGGTCGAGGTGTCGGTGGTGAACGCCTCCAAGCCGACCCGCTGCGCCGAGGAGGACAATGTCTACGTCAAGCTCCAGAGCGATGGGGTGCGCCGCTTCACCGTGACCGCGCGGCATCCGCCCTATCTCGGCGCCGTGACCGTGGACTCCGCCGCCGCCGACTTCACCCACTGCGCGATTTCCGGGGCCAAGGACTATCCCTTCACCCCGCGCAGCGTGACCCTGTTCGAGGACGGCGAGTGGCGCCTGATGGGCCACACCTATGGCGGGTTCTGGACCCCCTATGTGGTGCCGGTCAGGGTCGGCGCGCGGGTGGAATCGGGTCTGCACCTGTTGCAGCTGATCCGCCGGCACAAGGGCGAATGGATCGAACTCCTGGTGCTCTACCCGGCCGACGGTTACTGGCGCACCAAGCCGCTGCCGCCCGACCATCTGCCCGATACCGCCTATGGCTCCTCGTTCCTGTTCGGCCCGATCGTGGAGCGCGAGCGGCCGCTGGTGGTTATCGACGCGGTCGAATACGTGCCTGCCACCCGCACCTTCCGTCTCGCCTTCGCCGAGGGTGGTGGCACCGGCACGCTCCGCCTCGCCGGCTTCGACACCAGCGAAGTCACCCTGGCCGTCGCGCTCGAGCGCACGATCGCGCCGGACCGCCCCTTCGCCGCGCTGCGCTCGATGTTCGTGACCCCCGGCAACGCCGACGTGATCGAGGCCGCCTTCATTGCTGGCGACGGCCGCCGCGGAATACCCGCCGGGATTCTCGACTTCGCCCGTGAACGCGCCGCCGAAGTGAGCTTCGGCCGCCGCTGGCCCTCGCGCCACAACCTGAGCGCTCCCGACCTGATCTTCGGTGCTTTCGGCCGCTGAGGCGAGGCGACCGGACCGCCTGCGGCTTGCCGGCGACCGGCCACCGGGCTTAGGCTCGCTCTCGACTGGAACCAGACCTGGCAGCGATGCCGTGCACGGGAGCAAGGATCATGGCCACCGTCTCCAGCTCCAAGGTCGACATGATGCGGCGCGTGGCGCGGCTGAAGTCGCTGAAGGCGTCGCGCCTGGCCTTCGTCGACACCCGCATTCCCGGCCACGAGCGCGAGATCTATGACGTGATCGGTTCGGGCGTGACCGAGGATGCCAAGTCGCGCCCCGCGATCACCGACGCGCAGGACTTCAACCTCACCTACATCGGCGCCAAGCCCGGCAACGGCGCGGCGCTCCACTCCCACTCGGCCGGCGTCGAGGTGTTCATTCCGATCACCGGCACCTGGGCCGTCTTCTGGGGCGACCAGGGCGAGCACGAGGTCATACTGGAACAGGGCGACGTGGTCTCGGTGCCGCCCGGGGTCATGCGTGGGTTCCGGAACACCGGCAACGCCCACGCCTATCTGATGGCGATACTCGGCGGCACCGACGCGGGCCGCGTCACCTGGTCGCCCGCCGTGCTGGAAAAGGCCCGGGCCACCGGCCTCGGACTGGACGCCGCCGGCAACCTGATCGAACTTCCCCGCTAGTCCCCGGAGGGATCGCCATGGCAAAGACCCTGCGCGCGCCGGCCACCCCGTCTGCGTCGGCCCGCATCCGCGCCCGGCTCGATCATCCCGTGATCGACACCGACGGCCACTTCATAGAGATCGAGCCGATCCTGATCGACTACATCGCCCAGGTGTGCGGGGCCCGCCTCGCCCGCAAATACCGGGAGATGGTGGGCGGCGGCCGGTTCTGGGCCTGGCACCACGCCTCGGATGCCGAGCGCCGGCGCCGGCGCATCAACCGCCCGCCCTACTGGGCACTGCCGACGACCAACTCGGCCGACCGTGCAGCGGCCATGATCCCCGGCCTCTGGCGCGCGCGCATGGACGAGTTCGGCATCGACCTCACCCTCGCCTACCCGACCGTCGGGCTGATGCTGATGGGCCTGCCGGACGAGGAGATGCGCCTGGGCTTCATCCGCGCCGCCAACACCATGGTGGCGGATCTCTATCGCGGCCAGGGCGACCGCATCATCCCGGCTGCCACCATCCCGACCCACACGCCGGCGGAGGCGATCGCCGAGCTCGAGCATGTGACCGGCACTCTCGGCATGAAGCTCGCCATGGTGAACGGAATCGTGCGCCGCCCGATCGCGGCGGCGGCGGGCCGCCTGCGCAACCTGTCGGCGGCCGAGAACGGCAACTGGGTGGACGCGCTCGGCCTCGACAGCGAGCACGACTACGATCCCTTCTGGCAGCGGTGCATCGACCTCGGCGTCGCCCCCACCATGCATAGCCACGCCATCGGCCTGACCACTCGCTGCTCGATCTCCAGCTACAACTACAACCACATCGGCCACTTCGCCGATGCCTCGGAAGCCTCCGCCAAGGCGCTCTTTCTGGGTGGTGTAACGCGGCGCTTCCCCCAACTCACCGTCGCCTTCCTGGAGTGCGGGGTGGGGTGGGCGGTCTCGCTCTATCACGACCTGATCGGCCATTGGGAGAAGCGCAACCTGGCGGCGCTCAAGCGCCACCTGGACCCGGCCAAGATCGACCAGGCGGCCCTGGTCGCCTATGCCGAGCGCTACGGCGACCCCATCATCCGCGCCAAGGTGGCCGCCACGGGGCGCCTCGACGGGCTGGAATACTTCGTGCAAGAAGAAGACCCGGCGACCCTCGACGAATGGGCGGCTTCGGGCGTGCAGAGCGCCGCCGACATCCGCGACCGCTTCGTCGCGCCCTTCTATTTCGGCTGCGAGGCGGACGATGCCAGCGTCGGGTGGGCCTTCGACGGGCGCGGCATCGCGGGCGGCGCGCGGCTGAACGCCATGTTTTCCTCCGACATCGGCCACTGGGACGTGCAGGACGCCCGCCACATGCTGGCCGAGGCGTACGAGCTGGTGGAGCACGAGCGGATCCAGCCTGCGGACTTCCGCGATTTCACCTTCACCAATACCGTGCGCCTGCACGGGCGCATGAACCCGGCGTTCTTCGCCGGCACCGCCGTCGCCGCGGCGGCAGCGGCGGTGCTCGCACCCGCGCGGGCGCGGCGCAGGGTGGCGGCCGGGGACTGACACTCCGACTCAGAAGATGCCGGCGTCCAGGCCCGCCGCCATGAAGGCACCGAGGCCCTCGGCCTCCGCCACGAACTCGTCCCGCCAGGCGCCGCGGCAGATGACGGGCGCATGCACGCTGCGCCAGCGGAGCCCCGTGGTGATGGTCTCGACCGCGCGGCGCGTGCCGGTGCCGTCCTGGCCGGCGCGGATCAGGAGCGCGTGGGCCAGGCCCTGGGTGTGCTCCTGGCACGGATTATAGATGCGATCGAAGAAGTCCTTCAGCGCGCCGCTCATGTAGCCGAGGTTCTCAGGTGTCGCGAGGATCACCGCCGAGGCCGCCCGCACATCCGCCGCACGGGTATCGAAAGGCGAGCGGCAATCGACGGTGAAGTCGGTGGCACCGGCCCCCTCTGCCCCGCGCCGGAGCGCTTCGCGGAGCGCGGTCGTATTAGGCGAAGGCGCGTGCGCGACGATCAGGAGGTGCTTCGCCACGGCCCGTTCACCGCCCTCGGCGCTCCGCCGCCGCGACACTGCCGGCGATGCGACCGAGGCCGAGGGCGGTGAGCAGGCCGTTGCCCGAGGCGTAGCCGGCGGCGCCCTGGCGGCCGCTGATGCCGGCCGCGGCGCCGCCGCCGGCATAGAGGCCGGGGATCGGCGACCCTGCGCGATCCAGCACGCGCGCGCGGGCGTCGACGCGGAGGCCGCCCTGGGTGTGGAACAGGCCCGGCCGCACCCGGGCGACATAATAGGGCGGCACCAGCGGCGCATGGCCGAACGCGGTCCGGCCGAAGGCATCCGGTGCCGCCCCGGCCGCGGCCCGGTCGTAAGCGGCGACGGTCGTGGCGAGCGGCGCGGCCGGCAGGTCGAAGAGCGCCGCGGCCCGCGCCACGGTCTCCGCCCGGCGCACTCCCCCCATCGCCAGCATCTCGGCGAACTCCTCTTCCCTGGCCGCGACCTCGCAGATGCGCTGGTCGAAGAGGGCGAAGGCAAACGCGCCTTGGCGCAGCACCCGGGGGGCGAAGCCCGAGTAGCCAGCACTCTCGTCGCCGAACCGCGTGCCGTCGGCGCCCACCAGGATGCCGCCGTGTTCGATCGTGGTCCAGGACAGCAGGTTGCCGTGCGGATAGACCACCGCCGCATACCCCTGATAGGCGCCCATATTGGCTAGGCCGGCGTCGAGCGCCCGGCCCCACGTCACCGCATCGCCGGTGCTGCCCAAAGCCCCGAAGTACTCGGCGCCAGCGATCTCCGGGCAGAACTCGGCGACCAGTGCCCGGTTGGCGGCAAAGCCATTGGTCGCCAGCACCACCGCGCCGGCCCGGATGCGGGAGGGCGCCCGGGCGCCGCCGATCTCCACGCCGGCGATGCCGCGGTCATCCGCCAGCAGCCGCACGACCGGGTTACCGACCGCGACCGGAATGGCGCGCGCCGCCGCCGCCCGCAACAGGTCGTCGAGCAGGTCGCGGCCGCGGCGCGAGCGCGGCGCGTGCAGCCGCGGCACCGAGTGGCCGACGTGGCGGTAGTCGGTGATCAGCGCGATCCGCGCCCCCACCCGGTCCACTAGCCACTCGACCAGTCCCGCCGAGGCGTGGGCGAGCGTCCGGGTGACCGCGGGAGAATCGTCGTCGCCAGCGATCGCCGCGAGGTCGGCGATCAGGGCTTCCGGCGAATCCACGATGCCGGCCTCGGCCTGAAAGCGGCTGCCGGCGCCGGGCACCGAGCCGGTCGAGAGCGCGGTGTTGCCGCCCGGGCGGTCGAGCTTCTCCACCACCGCCGTGCGCAGGCCGCCATCGTGGGCGGCGATCGCCGCCACCAGGCCGCAGGCGCCGGCGCCGACGGCGAGCAGGTCCAGCTCCATGTCCCAATCGGCCATCCGCGTTCCCTCGGCCGCCCGCCCGTCAGTGCCGCTCGCGCCAGCGCTCGCCCAGAAGGTCGATGCCGATGCCCTGGGTCTCGGCCCGGCCGAGCCCGAGATGCTGCCGCACCATCCCGGCGACCAGGCGCGCCGACTTGAACACCATGGCGATGCGCATCTGGTCCTGCAACTGACGGATGTCGGCAAGGGGATCGCCGTCCAGCACGACCAGATCGGCGAACCGGCCGGGCGCCAGGGTACCGATGAACCGCTCGCGCCGGAGCGCGCGGGCGGCGGTCCCGGTCGCGGCGATGATCGCCTGATGTGCCGTGAACCCTTGGGAGACGAGATATTCCAGCTCGCGCGCGTTGGTGCCGTGGGGGAAGCGGTTGCCGATGTCGCCGCCGGCGGCGATCGGGATGCCCGCCTCGCGCGCCTGCCTCAGGCTGCCGAGCCAGAGCGCCTCGTTCACCGCCATCTCGCTCCGCTGCTTGGGCAGCAGGTTCAGCTTGTCGCCAAGCTGGAGGACGCTGAACAGCGTGCAGAGCGTCGGCACCAGGATCGCATCGGAGGCGCGGAAGAGATCGACCGCCTCGTCGTCCAGGCGGGTACCGTGCTCGATGGTATCGGCGCCGGCGCGCAGCGAATACTTGACCGAATCGTAGGACTGGCAGTGCACGGCGACCGTGCGCCCACGGCGGTGCGCTTCGCCGACGGCGGCGGTGAGCTCCTCCTGCGTCACGGTGGTCATCCAGCTGTGGGCGTAGGGGCCGACCTCGACGCCACTGGCGCCGATCTTGATGTTGTCGACGCCGGTCTTAATCTGGCGCCTGACTTCCTTGACGAACTCCCAGGGGCCGTTGGCGATGGCACCGAAGCCGTGCTCGCCGTGCCAGTGCGCCGGCAGGTTGTCGGCGAAGCCTGCGGTCGGGCAGATCGCCTGGCCGCTCGCCACCACCCGCGGCCCCGCGATGCGCCCGGCGACGATCGCGTCGCGCACGGTCGCGGCCACGTTGCCGATGGTCCCGACATCCCGCACGGTGGTGTAGCCGGCACCGATCAGGGCCTCGGCATTCAGGATCGCGTTGACCATGCCGAGCTCGACCGTGCAGCGGTCGACGTCTTCGAGGCTGCGGAAACCGCGATAGACGAGATGGGCGTGGCAGTCGATCAGACCCGGCAGCACTGTCTTGCCGCCGAGATCGATCACCACTGCGTCCGCATCCCCGCGGCGCTGGTCGCCCATGGCGCCGACCGCCGCCACGCGCCCCTCGGCCAGGGTGACGAAACCGTCGTCGATCGGCTCCCGCGTGGTGCCATCGATGATACGGCCATGCACCAGGGAGACGGCGCGCCGGCCATCAGAGAGGGCGTTCAGGGTGGTGGGGTCCATAGATCCTCCGCGGGAACGCGCTGCTCAGGGGCTCAGGCGGCGTCGAGTCCGCGGTTGAACCAGTCCGCGACTCGGAAATCGTCGCCCAGGATGCCGCGGTCGGCCGCCAGATCCACGCTTTTACCGTCCTGGAACGCACGCCAGAGATTGCGCTTGTCTCGGAGGATGCGGATGTCGGCGGCAGGGTCGCCCTCGACCACCAGGATGTCGGCGCGTTTGCCGGGCTCGATGGTGCCGAGATCGGCGGCGCGGCCGATCGCCAGGGCGGCGGTCTGCGTCGCCGCCGTGATCGTTTCCAACGGCGAATAGCCGAGGGCGACGAAATACTCCATCTCGATCACGCCGTCCGGGACGTGGGGGAAGCGGTGCGCCGCGTCGGTGCCGATCGCGACCTTGACGCCGAGTCCGCGCGCCATGGCCACCGTTTGCTTGGCGGCAACGTAGGCGTGGTGACACTCGCCCCGAACGCGCGCATCCGCCGGTGGGCTCCCCGGCGGAATATAGCGCGCCTGCAACCAGGCGAGCGTCGGGCTGAACACCACGCCGGCATCGCGCATCATGACCAGCGTCTCCTCGTCGGCGTACTCACCGGAATGGAGCGAGACCACTCCGGCCTCGACGGCAGCCCGGATTCCGCTCTGCGAGTGGGCATGGGCATGCACCAGCTTGCCGAACCGCTTCGCCTCGACCACGGCGGCCCGGATCTCCTCGCGGCCGAGGTCGTCGGTCAGGGCTGAGCTGTAGCGCGAGCCGGCGACGCCGCTGGCCGCGACCTTGATCCAGTCGACCCCCGCCTTCACCTGATCGACTACGGCACGGCGGACCTGGTCCGGCCCGCTGACGATGGTGGCAAGCGCGGTTCGGCTCTCCAGCCGCAACCAGGGCGGCACGAAGTCATAGAGCCCCGCCGGTCCCGAGAGGATCGGCCCGGCGGCCACTACCCGCGGCCCCGGAATCTGTCCGCGCGCCACCGCATCCCGGATCGCCACCGCGATGGCGCCCCGGCAACCGCCGTCGCCGATGGAGGTGAAGCCGGCGGCGAGCACGCTCCGCGCGTTCTCGGCCGCGGCCAGCGTGTTCGCCTCGATGCTCTGGCGCGCATCCTGGGCCCAGACGTCGGGCTCGCTCCGGTGGTAGGCGAGGTGGGTGTGACAGTCGATCAGGCCCGGCATGATCGTCCGCCCCTCCACGTCGATCACCCGTGCATCACGCGCGGTCCGCAGACGATCCGCCGACCCTACTTGAACCACGCGCCCGGCCTCGATCACAACACCCGAGCGCGGCGCGGGCTCGCGCCCGGTGCCGTCGATCAGCAGTCCGTTGATCAGCAGGAGTGTCACTGGCCGGTCCCGCACCGAAGGGTTCCAGCCGCAGCTTGTGCGGCGCGGCCGATCCCGGTCAAGGGACGGCTGCCCGGCTCTTCTGTCCCCAGCCTCAGCCGAAGCGGGCGGACTCGATGATGCGCTCGGCCTCGTCCTTGAGCTTGCCGAAGTGATAGATGCGCGAGCCCTGGAAGAAAATCAGGTAGAGCTTGCCCTCGCGCACCGCGCCGGCGGCGATGCCGCGCCGCTCCAACTGGTCGGGCGTGGTCAGGGTGAAATCGAAGCGAAATCCGGGCACGCCGGCGAACGGGGCGGGGCGAAGCGCGGATGCCGAGGCGAGCGTCGAGCGGGTCGCGCGCGCCATGCTGGCCTCGAACAGCTCCATGATCTCGTTCGGCGACATGTCGGAGCGGAAGGTCGGCGGCTTCTCCTTCTTGGCGTCCGCCTCGGCCGACGCTTCCCAGTCGTCCTCGAACAGCGCCTTGCCGTGGGCGACGCCGGGAAAGATCAGCAGGCTGTCGAGGCTCTGGCCCTCGGTGGTCCACACCACCGCCGATCCTTTCACCAGGTCGGCGCGCACCTGGTTCCAGGCGAGGGTGGGTTGCACGCTGAACCCGGGTGCCAGGTTGAGCCGCTTGGCCTCGACCAGGGAATAGTTGACGCAGGCCGACAGCAGGAGAACGGTGGTCACGAGCACGAGTCGGCGCATGGCGTGTCAGCTCCCCGGAGTGAGGTAGGATTCGATCATCGCGCGATCGGCCGCTTCGGGCCTGAGCGCGAGATAGCGCCGGAAGGAAGCGCCGGCGGCGTCGCCTTCTCCCGCCTTGCGCTGCAGCAAACCGAGGGAGCGGTGGGCCTCGGCCGGCGCGTCGGCATGGGCGAGGGCCAACTCGAAGGCCTCGCGCGCCGGCCGCTCGTCGCCACTCTCGCCGCGCATGCGGAAAGCCTCACCCTTGTAGAAATGGAGCTCGCCCAGGCCATCCCCCTCGCCGATGAGCTGGTCCAGGACATAGATGGTGCGACCGAATTGCCTGAGCTTCAGCTGGTCGGTCAGCAGCCAGCCGCGATGCTGGCGAAGCGCGCCGGCAAGGCGTTCGCGACCGAGGGCATCGACACCTGGCGGAGTGTGGGTCGCCGCCAGCCGGCGCAGGGTCTCGGCGCGCTCCTCGGGCGCGGGGTGGGTGGCGAACACGATCTCGCGCTCCGGTTTGACCTCGGCCGCGCTGGTCTCGGCGATCAGCTGCTCCCAGACTCGCGCCGCCTCGATGGGCGCGAACCCCGCCTTTACCATTGCCGCCTGGCCGAATTCGTCCGCCTCACGCTCCTGGTCGCGTGTGTAACTGAAGTAGCCGGCGATAATCGCCAGGTGTGCGAGGTCACCGACGATACCCAACCCAGCCAACGCCAATCCCATACGGAAGAAGATGGCGAAGTCGGTCGCATTGCGGACGCCGCGCCAACGCACCAGCGAGTGCTGCCGCGCGTAATGGCCGAGCTCGTGGCCAATGACGGCGGCGAGCTGCGCTTCGTTGCGCACCCTGAGCAGCAGGCCGCTCCAGACCTGCATCATGCCGTTCGGCGCCATGCTGGCGTTGAAGTAGGGCGTGCGCAGCAGATAGATCCGGACGTCGGGGCAATAGTCGCCAATGACCCGGCACGCGACCTCGCGCACATAGGCGTTGAGCGCCGGGTCGCGCAGAAGGAACGGCGAGCGCTGGATGTCCGCCTCGGCCTGCTCCATCTGGTACCAGAGCCCGGACTCATCGGCGGCGGCGGGCCGGTATCCCGGACTGATGGTCGGCGCCGGTGGGCTGTCGCCGCCAGTGGTTACGCAGGCGCCCAGGAGCGAACCCACACACCCGCAGGAACAGACCAGGAATCCGCGTCGTGTCAGCATCGGCCGCTCTACTTCGGAAACCCTGTCATCAAGCTTTGCACCGTCTCGCGCGCGAGCTCCTGCGTACGCAAGTCGCCACCCCGCCGCAGCAGGCGGTTGAACCAGACGACATTGCCCGAGCGCAGATCGACGAGCATGGCGAAGCCGACCTGCTCGCCAAGCGGCGCTCTGACGCCGAACATCGCGGACAGCACGAACACCGCGGCGCGGCCGGCCGTGGTGTAGCTGTCGCGCACATAGAGCAAAAGGCCATAGTCCGCATCCGTCCGCTGTGCCAGAGACTGCACCTCGGGGCCGATCGACCAGTCGAATTGATCGCGTTTGCTGGGCAAGGCGAGGCCCGGTCCCACTTGGTTCATCAGGATCGTGGTGCCCACGGCGCCGTTCAACTTGACCAGTTGCACCTCGTCCGCATTGTTGGGATCGAACGTATAACCGACCAGCCGGGAGTTGCGCGCTGCCAACTCGCCGCGCAGCGCAGTATCGATGTGCTGCAGCGCCGCCTTGGTCCATTCGGCGTTGGGCTCCTGCGTGCCACCGGCGTTCAGCTCCGACAGCTCGACATCGAGTGGCATGAGCAGGATGCGGGGTTCGCTGCGCTCGCGCCGAAGATCGGTGATCTGCGACTGCGACGTCCCCACGCATCCGGACATGGATAGCAGCACCACGACCATGCCGCAGAGCTGCGCCAGCGCCGGCCCGCGCCGCTGCATCGTGGTCCTTCCTCGACTCTGCATCGACACCATGTTGTTCTTCTCCCCAGCGCCGATAGAATTATTTTAGCATTCATTCGCCGCCGATTAGATAGGAACTAAGAGTGAACGATCCGGCCTCTCGCATCATGGCGCGGTGCGTCGAGTTGCGCGGCATCAGCGCCGACCCCACGGCCTACAGCCGCCACTATCTGACCGCCGAGCATCGCGCGGCCGCCACGCTGGTGACCGGCTGGATGCGGGCGGCGGGAATGGCGGCCCGCCTGGACGCGGCCGGCAACGTGGTCGGCCGCTACGAGGGCGAGAGGCCCGCCGCCGCCGCCCTGCTGCTCGGCTCGCACCTCGATACGGTGCGCGACGGCGGCACCTACGACGGCCAGCTCGGCGTGGTGACTGCGATCGAGGTGGTGCAGGCCCTCAGCGACAGCGGCCAGCGGCTAGGTTGCGCCATCGAGATTTACGCCTTCGCCGACGAGGAAGGCGTGCGGTTCTCGTCGGGCTATATCGGCTCGGGCCTGGTTGCCTGCGGCGAGACCGGGGTCGCGCTGAATGCCCACGACGCCGGGGGAACCACGTTCGCCGAAGCGCTCGCCGCCTTTGGCCTGAATCCGGCCCGCCTGGCCGAAGCCCGCCGCCGGCCCGAGGAGGCGCTCGCCTATCTCGAGCTGCACATCGAGCAGGGACCGGTGCTGGAGGCGGAAGGACTCGCCGTCGGCACCGTCACCAGCATCACCGGCCAGAGCCGCCTCGCCGCGACCGTCGCCGGCGTGGCCGGCCATGCCGGGACGGTGCCCATGACGCTGCGCAAGGACGCCCTCGCCGCGGCGGCCGAGGCGATCCTCACTGTCGAGCGGGTCGCCCGTTCCAATCCTGGGGTGGTCGGCACGGTCGGAATCGTCGGCGCCGGTCCCGGCGCGGTCAACGTGATCCCCGGTCAGGCGCGCTTCACCGTCGATCTGCGCTCCGGCATCGACGCACGCCGCCAACGCGCCCTCGCCGACGTGCTTACGGGGTTTCGCACCATCGCCGAGCGGCGCGGGGTCGCCATCACCTGGGATGTCCGGGTCGATGCACCGGCAACGCCCTGCGATCCGCATTTGATGACCCTGATCGACCGCGCATGTGCGGCGGAAACGGGGCGCGCATTCCGCCTCCCCTCCGGCGCCGGCCACGACGCGGCGGAGATGGCGGCCCTCTGCCCGTCCGCCATGATCTTCCTGCGCTGCCGGGACGGCATCAGCCACAACCCGGCCGAGTCGATCACGCCCGAGGATGCCGCCGCCGGGCTGCGCACTCTCGCCCGCGCCGTCCAGATGGTGGCCGCCGACCCGCCGCGGCGGGGCTGACTCAGCCGCGGCGCGGCTGGCGCAGCTCCAGCCCATGCTCGGCAGCGGACGTCGCAAGCCACGACCAGAGGCTTCCGGCCAGGCTGCGGGACGCCATCAGCTCGTAGACCAAGGCGTCACCGATGCGGGTGATCTGCACGCCGATATAGGCGACCAGGGTGTTGGCGGCCGCGCCGGCGGTGAAGACGGCGGGGTGCAGATCGACGGGGATGCCCTTGGCCAGGGCGTCCAGGACCCGGGGACCCGAGACTTCCAGCACCACCCGTCCATCGGACTGGTCGGCGACCGCCGCGCGGCCGGCGAGCGCGGCGCCCAAGCGGGCGACGAAATCGCGCCGCGCATCCCCTTCCGCCGCCACCAGCCATTGGTCGGGCCCGACCCCGGTGAAGGCGACGCCGCGGGCGGCGATCCGGCGCGGCCCCGGCGGCAGATCGAGGCTGAAGGCGGAGCGCACGGCCTCGGCCACGGCGCCCCCCTGGCCGTGACGGGCAATGACACTCGCCAGCACCCGATCGGCGCGCTCCTGGACCAGGACGCCGGCGGGGCCGTCGGCCAGGCCATAACGACCGGGCCGGGCCATGTCTTCCAGCGGCGTACGCGGGACGAGGCGCGCCTCAGCCATGCATGCGCCCTCCGTCCGGGTCGAAATGCACGGGATGGCAGACCTCGACCGGGATGTCGCCGCTGCGCACCGGATCGTGGGCGATCACGCGCTCGCCGATGCGCGCCGGCCCGCGCGCGATCAGGCCGAGGCCGATCCATTGGCCGCGCATGGGCGAGTAGGCGACCGAGGTCATGTAGCCGAGGTCGTAGGCCTCGGTCGCCGGCGCGCCCTGGGGCAGGAAATGCGCGCCGGCATAGAGCCGCTGTGCCGGGTTCACCGGCCGCAAACCGACGAAGCCCCAGCGGTCCGCCTCGTGAAAGGCGGGGCGGGCGGCGGCGACGCGGCCGATATAGTCCTTGCGCGTCGACATCATGCGCCCGAGGCCGAGGTCGCGCGCCGTGGTCTGCCCGTTCAGCTCGTTGCCGGCGACATGGCCCTTCTCGACGCGCATCACGCCGAGGGCCTCGGTGCCATAGGGTGTGATGCCGAACTCGGCGCCCGCCGCCATGATCGCGCGGATCAGGGCGTCGCCATGGCGCGCCGGAATGGAAATCTCGTAGGCGAGCTCGCCCGAGAAGGAGATGCGGAAAAGCCGCGCGAACTCCCCGCCGAGGACCGTGATCTCGCGCGCCGCCATGAACGGGAACGCGTCGTTGGCCAGGTCGTGCTGGCGGTCGACGAGCTTCTGCAACAGGTCGCGGGTGCGTGGCCCGGCGAGCGAGAACTGCGCCCACTGGTCGCTGACGGAGACCATCTGCACGTCGAGGGCCGGCCACAGCACCTGGTGGCAGAATTCCAGATGCTGCATGACCTTGCCGGCGTTGGCCGTGGTCGTGGTCATGAAGTAGTGGTCGGGCGCGAGGCGCGAGGCGGTGCCGTCGTCCATGACGATGCCGTCCTCGCGCAGCATCAGCCCATAGCGCGCCTTGCCCACGGCGAGCGTCGAGAACATGCCGGTATAGACGCGGTCGAGAAAGGCACCGCAGTCGCGCCCCTGGAGGTCGATCTTGCCCAAGGTCGAGACGTCACAGACGCCGGCACCGGCGCGGGTCGCGCGCACCTCGCGGCTGACGCTCGCGAGCCAATCGGTCTCGCCGGGGAGCGGATACCACTGGGCCCTGAGCCACGGCCCGGTCTCGACGAAGACCGCCCCCCGCTCCGCCGCCCAGGCGTGGGAGGGCGGCAGCCGGGTCGGGCGGAAGTCCTTGCCCCGGTGGTGGCCGGCGATCGCGCCGATCGCGACCGGCGAATAGGGCGGGCGGAACATGGTGGTGCCGACCGCGGCGATGCCGCGCCCCGAGGCCTCGGCCAGGATCGCGAGGCCGTTCACGTTGGCGGTCTTGCCCTGGTCGGTCGCCATGCCGAGGGTGGTGTAACGCTTCAGGTGCTCGACCGAACGGAACCCCTCGCGCACGGCGAGGCGCACGTCGCTCACCGTTACGTCGTTCTGGAAATCGACGAACGCCTTGCCCGCCCCCGCCACGAACCAGAGCGGGGTGATGGCGGCCGGTTCGTCGTCGGCACGCGGTGCCCGCGCGGCGGCAGACTTGAAACCAAGCTCCTCGGCCGCCGCAGCGCCAGCGGCCGCGCCGGCGGCGAGACAGCGGGCGAGGGTGAGGTCGCCGGCCGCCGCGCCGGCAACCCGCATGCCCGGCGGCAGCGGCCCCGGCAGGAAAGCCGCCCGCGCCTCGTCCCAAACGGGGCGGCCGCCCAGATGGCAGGTCAGGTTCACCACCGGGCTCCAGCCGCCGGCCATGGCGAGCAGGTCGCAGGCGATGGTCGCGCGCCGGCCGTCGGCGTCCACGATGGTGACGCCGTGCACCCCGCGCCCCCTCTGGACCCCGACCACGCGCCCGCCGAGAATGGCGCGGCCAACTGAATCTTGGCGTACCCGCGCCGCCACCTGGGGCCGCGCGTCGATCACCGCCGCCACGCGCAAGCCCGCGGCAGTGGCATCGTGCGCCGTCCGCCAGCCGTCGTCATTGCAAGTGAAGACCACCATGTCGCCACCGGGCACGGCCGCAAAGCGGTTGAGATAGCTGCGCACCGCGCCGGCCAGCATCACCCCCGGCCGATCATTACCGGGAAACACCAGCGGGCGCTCGAGGGCGCCGGCAGCGAGCACCGCCCGCTTCGCCGTGATGCGCCAGCTGCGCTGGCGCACGGTGTGCGGCGGCGGCACGGGCAGGTGGTCGGCCACCCGCTCGAGCGCGCCATAGGTGCCGTGGTCGAAGGTGCCGAACACGGTGGTGCGCGGCATCAGCCGCACGTGGGGCAGCGCGCCGAGTTCGGCGAGGGCGGCGGCGACCCACTGGGCGGCGGGTCGCCCGTCGATCTCCTGCCGCTCGGCAAGGAGGCGGCCGCCGCAGGCGAAGTCCTCCTCGGCCAGGATCACGCGCGCCCCGGCCCGGCCGGCGGCGAGCGCCGCGGCGAGGCCAGCCGGGCCTGAGCCGATCACCAGCACGTCGCAGAAGGCGAAGGCCTTCTCGTAATGGTCGGGATCCGCCGCCGCCGCGGCGCGGCCCAAGCCGGCCGCGCGCCGGATCATCGGCTCATACAGGCGCTCCCAGAGGCCCGCCGGCCACATGAAGGTCTTGTAGTAGAACCCGGCGACGAGAACCGGCGCGAGCAGACCGTTCAGGGCCAGCACATCGAACCCGAGGGACGGCCAGCGGTTCTGGCTGGTCGCCTCCAGCCCGTCGTAGAGTTCGGCGAGCGTGGCGCGGGTGTTGGGCTCGCGCCGCGCGCCGGTGCGCAGCTCCACCAGGGCGTTCGGCTCCTCGCCACCGGCCGAGAGGATGCCGCGCGGGCGGTGGTATTTGAACGAGCGCCCGACCAGCCGGACCCCACTCGCCACCAAGGCGGAGGCGAGCGTGTCGCCGGAGAAGCCCTGATAGGGCTGGCCGTCGAAGGTGAAGCCGAGCGCACGGCCGCGGTCGATCTGACCGCCCGAGGAGAGCCGCAGCGCCTGGCCGATCGCTGCCATCAGCCGCGCCCCCCGGCAGCCCGGGGCGCCGCCGCCGAGATCACAACCGTGATGGCGTGGGTGCGGGTGTCGCGCGTCACCACCAGCCAGGAATGGCAGCCGGCGCCGTGGTACCAGAGTTCCCGGTGCCGTCCCGCTGGGTTGTCGCGCAGGTAGACATAGGCGTGGAACGCCGCGGCGGCGTCTGGCCGGTCGGCATCGGGGCGCGCCATCAGCGTGTCGGCATCGCCCAGGTAGCTGAACTCCTCGCTGCCGCGCTCGCCGCAATAGGGGCAGTCGATCCGCATGGCTCGGACTCCCTAGTGCAGGTTCGGCTGCGCGCCCTGGCCCTTCTCGTCGATGAGATGGCCGGTCGCGAAGCGGTCGAGGCGATATGCCGCGGCGACCGGGTGCGACTCGTCGCGGGCGATCAGATGGGCGAAGCACCAGCCCGACGCCGGCGTCGCCTTGAAGCCGCCATAGCACCAGCCACAGTCGAGATAGAGCCCGGCGACCGGCGTGCGGTCGATGATCGGCGAGCCATCCATGGACATGTCCATGAGCCCGCCCCATTGGCGCAGGTAGCGGATGCGCCCCAGTCCCGGCCAAACCGCCATGCCGGCCTCCAGCACGTCCTCGACCGCCGGCAGGTTGCCGCGCTGGGCGTAGGAGTTGTAGCCGTCGAGATCGCCGCCGAACACCAGTCCGCCCTTGTCCGACTGGCTGATGTAGAAGTGCCCGGCGCCGAAGGTCATCACGGTGTCGATCAGCGGCTTGATCCCCTCCGAGACGAAGGCCTGCAGCACATGGCTCTCCATCGGCAAATCCAGGCCCACCATGGCCGCAACGCGGGAGGTGTTGCCGGCAACCGCCAGCCCGACCTTGGCGGCACGGATCACGCCCCGCGTCGTCACGATCCCCCGCACGTGACCCGAATCGATCAAGAACCCGGTCACTTCGCAATTCTGGATGATGTCGACGCCCAGCCGGTCGGCGCCCCGGGCGTAGCCCCACGCCACCGCGTCGTGCCGGGCGGTGCCGCCCCGCCGCTGCAACAGCCCACCCTGGATCGGAAAGCGCGCGTTCTCGTAATCGAAAAACGGCAGCATCTCGCGCGCCTGGGCGCGGTTCAGCAGCTCGGCATCGACGCCGTGCAGCCGCATGGCGTTGCCGCGCCGGGCGTAGGCGTCGCGCTGGGCGTCGGAATGGTAGAGGTTGATCACGCCGCGCTGGCTGACCATGGCGTTGTAGTTGAGGTCCTGCTCCAGCCCCTCCCACAGCTTCATCGACCACTCGTAGAAGGCCGTGTTGCCGGGCAGCCCGTAGTTGGAGCGGATGATGGTGGTGTTGCGCCCGGCATTGCCCGAGCCGATCCAGCTCCTCTCCACCACCGCGACCCGAGTGATGCCGTGCACCTTGGCCAGGTAATACGCGGTGGCGAGGCCGTGGCCGCCACCGCCGACGATGATCACGTCGTATTCCGACTGCGGCGCGGGGTCGCGCCAGGCGGGCTCCCAGCCGGCATGGCCGCGGAACGCCTGGCGGATCAGGGAGAAGATCGAATAGCGCATCGGTCGGTGACGGTCCCCAAGGCGACAGCATATGGGAGATATACCGGGCGCCCCTCGCGGCTCGGCATTTGACCCTCTCTTCCGCGCCAGCGCAACCCGTTGTCAGGGCCTGGAGCAGATGAAAAGATACCCTCAGGGCTGACATGCAATGGACGGAGCGGAACCATGGATGGCACACGCTTGCAGGGGCGCGTGGCGGCGATCACCGGCGGCGGCCGGGGGCTGGGCCGGGCCACGGCGCTGCGCTTCGCACGCGAAGGGGCGGCGGTGATGGTGGTCGATGCCGACGCGGCGAACGCCGAGGCGGTCGCGGCAGAGATTACCGCGACCGGCTCCCGCGCGTCAGCCTGCCGGTGTGACGTGACGCGGCGCGCCGAGGTCGAGGCCATGGTGGCGGCAACCGTCACCGCTTTCGGTCGCCTCGACATCCTGGTGACCTACGCCGGGGTCGCGCTGTTCAAGCCGTTCCTGGAAGTGGACGACGCCGAGTGGGACCGGCAGATGGCGGTCAACGTGACCGGTACCTTCCTGTGCGCGCAAGTGGCCGGGCGGCTGATGGTGCAGCAGCGCCATGGGCGCATCATCACCGTCTCCTCGGTGATGGGGCAGCGCTCGGGCGACCGGCGGTCCTCCTACGGCATGACCAAGGGCGCGGTGATCGCGCTCACCAAGCACATGGCGGCCGAACTCGGCCCCTTTGGGGTGACGGTGAACTCGATCGCTCCGGGACCGGTGCAGACCGAGCTCTGGCTGCGCGCCAACCCGAACGCGGCCAAGACGCGGGATACCTATTTGCAGAACATTCCCATGGGCCGCCTCGGCGCGCCCGAGGACATGGCGAACGCCGCCTTCCTGCTGGCGAGCGACGACGCCGCCTACATCACCGGCCATGTGCTGAACGTGGACGGCGGCTTCATCGCCACCGGCGTGCGCGATGGGGTTTACTGACGCGCCTCAGACGCGGCCCTGCCTCGCCTCGGCGAAGGCGCCCCGCGTCCATTCGACGCAGGCGACCCCTTGCTCGAACAGCGAATAGCGGCAGCCCTGGCCGTAGTCGAGGTTGGGGATGAACTCGGTCGAGATCTGCCCCAATGTGCCGGCGGGATCGGCGGCATGGTGGCGGAGCAACTGGCGCGCCACTTCCTTCCAGGGCTCGAGCCTCGCCTCCTCCCACGGGCTGTGGTACTCGCCCACGCCCGGGCGCTTGAACGGGTACTGGATGCCACGACCGGGCCGGCCCTCGGCGTCGGTGGCATCCAGGTTCTTCGGGTTGTTGGGCACGGCGGCCCGGGCGTGGCAGTGGCGCACCCACCCCGAAGCGATCCATTCCGCCGCCACGCTGCCCGGCCGGAAGGGATCCAGCACGAGGGCGCCCGAGGCGACCGCCGCGCGAATCCCTGAGCGCTCCTGCTCCTCGGGATGGTCGATCTTGAAGATCACGTGGCTGTGGTCGAGGGTCATGTGGAAGGGGACGCCCCGCGCCTCGACCGCCCGCCCCACGGCGGCGACGCGGCGGAAGTCCTCCGACCACATGTTGACGTGCACCTCGAAGCAGGGGGCGACGCCGACGCGTTCGCCGATGTCGAAGGCACGCAGGTAGGCCTCAACCACCTCGGCGTCGGTGACCGGGCGGCCGCTCGCATGGTTGGTCTGGATCTGCACGTTGTGGACGAGCGAGCCGAGCCTGGCGCCGAGGCGGAGGTTCTGCTCCAGCAGCGGCTCGTCGCGGCCCAAGGCGTAGAACCAGCCGCCCGCCCGCACCGGCAAGCCGTACTTGTCGCGGGCGCGCAGGAACTGGTCCACCGCGTCGGCCGCCGGAGTCTTGTCGGCATAGTCGAACACCCCCGCCTCCTTGACCATGCGGAAGCGGGTGTCGATGTCCGGCATGGGGTCGGCGTGGCGGTGCTTGATGCCGTTGGTCTGGATGCCGAAGAGGAGGGTGTCGGCCAAGGCTGCCTCGTCAGAGGATCGACTTCTGCCCGCCGGAATCGATGAACACGTCCGCGCCGTGCACCTGGCGCCCCACGGGTGAGGCGAGGAACGCGACCAGGATGTCGAGCCGGCCGAAGGCTGAGCTGTGCGCGTCGATGGTTCCGGCACAGGCGGCGGCAGTGCGCAAATCCGCCGCGTGGTGGAGGATGCGCCGGCGAGACGCCGCGGCGATCTCGGCCGCCGCCGTCCTCAGGTCTGCTTCGGTCCACGCGACCAGCATCACGTCGCAACCTTCGGCCGCGAGCGCGCCCGCGATCGCCCTGCCGATGCCTCGGCTGCCGCCGGAAACGAGCGCGACACGGCCGGTCAGCTTCAAGTCCATGGACACTTCTCCCCTGCGCGAGCGGTCCCGCCGCCGGCCGGCGGCGGGACACTTGCGCGCGGCTATTTCACCGTCGAGAACGACGTCGGCTGCAGGATCGTGTTGCTGACATGGGTGATGAGCGGCCCGTCCTTCTCGGTCTCGGCCCGCTTCGCCAGCCACTCGGGATCAGTCGAGAAGACCGTCCACTTCTTCTCGCGCTCGGCGAGGGATTCCCAGGCCAGCATGTAGTAGAGGAGATGATTCGACTCGCCCACCTCGACCGTCCAGAAACCAGCCGGGCGGATGCCGTGCTTGTCCCAGAGCTTGATGGTGATGGTCTCGAAGCGCTTCAGCAGTGCCGGCAGCCGGCGAGGCAGGCAGTGGTAGATGCGGAGTTCGTAGAGCATGTGCGTCCCCTCTATGGCAGGCGATGGTCGCGCCAGTCTAACCAGCGCCGTTCCGGCAGACCAGCCGGTACTGCCGATCGGGTCACGTCCTTGCCGCCGTCAGCCGGACGCCGTCATAGCCGACGTAGGTATTGCCGAACGGCTTCGCAGCGTGCCGCTGCCGCCACGACAGCACCGCCTGTGCCGCCGCGAGGACCCGGGGCGCAAAGGCCGGGTCGGCCGCGCGATCCTCGAACTCGTCCGGGTCGGCAGCCAGATCAAAAAAGAGCGGCGGCAGCGCGGCGAAGTGAACGTACTTGTAGCGGTCGCCGCGCAGCACCGCGAAGTTGCAGTCCGCCGCGGCGAGGCCGAGGCCGGTCTCGGCGGCGTGGCCCCGCAGGTCGCGGAAGTCGCATTCGAACCGGGCCGCGTTTCGCCAATCCGCCGGGGTCTCGCCCCGCAGGAACGGCAGCAACGAATATCCGTCGCACTGCTCCGGAACCGGAAGCGCGAGCGCCGCGAGGATCGTCGGCATGAGATCGACCGCTTCGGTGAAGCGATCGACCCTCCGCCCCCGTGCCCGGTCCGCGCCCGCGCGCGGGTCGCGGATGATGAGCGGCACGTGGAACAGCGGGTCGAAGTAGCCGTTGCGGCCGTAGAGCCAGTGATCGCCCAGTTGATCGCCGTGGTCGGAGGTGAAGACGATGAGGGTATGTTGGTACGCGCCGCTCTCCTTCAGATCCGCGATGACGCGACCGATGTTGTCGTCCACCTCGTTGCAGAGTCCGTAGTAAGTGGCGCGCATGGCCCGCTCGTCGGCCTCGCCGACCGCCTCGGGGCGAAGGTCTTCGTTGAAGTGGTGGACCAGCGTCTGTTCCGCGATCGCCCAGGCGAGCCAGGGATGCTGGCGCCCCTCCGCCGCTGGAGTCGCCCGGCGCTTCGGCAGGGGCACGGCCGCCGGGTTGTAATGGCGGTGGTAGGGAGCCGGTGCCACCAGCGGCGGATGCGGCTTGAGACACGAGAAATGAGCGAACCAGGGACGGCCGCGCCGCTCGCGCAGGTAGGCGAGCAGGGCATCGGTCAGGAACGCGGTGTCGCTGTCCTCCGCGCGGTAGAGGGCCGGGGCGAACCGCCCCGCCGGCGCCGCCGGATCGCGCAACGCCATCAGCGACTGCCAAGAGCCCGGCCCCTCCGGCACCGGATAGCCGCGCGCGACCAGATGCCGCCGCCAGGGGTCGAACCGCTCTGCGAACAGAAGCGGCAGGACCGGCTCGAATCCAGGGCAGATCCACTCGTGCCGCGTGATGCCGTCGGCTGGCCCGTCCTTGGGATCGAGGGGAGAATCGGTGTAGCCGAAGTGCGCGGGCACGTGCCCACCGTGGCGCGCCTCGAGCGCGATATTGGTGAGCCGACCGCTAAGGGGGTGTTGTTGGTCGCCTGGCCGTGCTTGGCGAGAGACGTTCCGGTCAGGAGCGAGGCGCGCGCGGGGCCACAAGGACTCGCCTGGGAAAAATGGCGCAGGAAGCAGACGCCGTCGGCGGCGAGGGCCTCGAGATGCGGCGTCCGCACGCAGCCGTGCCCGGCCAGGCCGAGCGCGTCGCCACGCCACTCGTCCGCAACCAGAAACAGCACATTGCGGATTTCGCCGCTCACTTGTTTTGCCCGTTGGGCGGCCCCGGTGGCGGATGTCCGGGTCAGCGGATCGGCTTCGCCTCGAGGGCCTGCTGCCGCACCTGCTCCAGGAGTGCCCGCGCCCGCGCCGCCGCGGCGTCTGCGCCGGCTACGTCGCCCCGCACGTACATCGGGCGGATGTTCTCGATCTCGTCGAGGGCCCGCAGCATGTCCTCGACCGCGACGCCATAGCGGCGCCACTGGTTGCCGGTCAGGAAATAGGTGTGCTGCACGTCCTCCTTGGGCGGCGTGACGCGCGCCTGGTGCAGGGCGTAGTTGATCCACTGGGTGGCGGCCAGCATGGCGCCCTCGATCACCATCTCGTGGTCGGCGGCGCCGAGCTTCGCCATGGTGCGGCCGATGCGCTCGGCGGACTCACGATGCTTCGCGGCTTCCATGGCGGCTACCTCCCCTGCGGCGCGAAGGTCTTGGCGATCGCCATGAGATCGGCGTAGGCGCGCTCGACCTTGTCCAGAATCTCCGGCGTCACCGGGTGGCCGTCGCGCACGCAGGGATCGCGCCACTCCTCGATCACCTCCATCAGGTGCGCCATTTTCTGCACCGATTCGGGCAGCGGCTTCTCGATCTTGGGCCGGCCCACATGGAGCACGTCGCCAAGCGGGCGGAAGGCGTGCACCCAGCCCCCCGACGTCTTCCCCGGCACCATGTAGACCTCCGGCTGCTGCGGATACCAGGGGCCGTCCTCGGTGATGTCGGTCGCATGCAGCGCCGCGTTGATGGCGTTGGTGCCGGCGTTCATGGTCGCCCAGAACCAGATCTCGAAGTCCTGCACGCGGTCGAGCCGGCGGCGGAGCGCCTCCAGCCGGCCGATCTTCTCGAAATGGGCTGCAACTTTCACTGCCGATCCCTCCCGTTCGCACCCGCCGCATCTTGCCAGATCGGGCGCGCCAGGGAAATCGCCGCGCTCACCACTCGATCCGCTCGACGCTCTCGAAGGTGATGGTCGAGCCGTCGGCGAAGGCGATGGTGCCCCCGGCATTGTTGGAGAGTTCGACGTGGTCGGCGTCCGAAGCGGTGATTCTGTCGCCGGTATCGAGGGTCAGCGTCCAGTCGCCTGGCTCGCCCAGATCCTCCAGGCGGAGGGTATCGGTGCCCTTGGCACCGTCCATTACGTCGTTGCCGTCGCCACTGCCGAACAGGAACAGGTCTGCGCCCGCACCACCGGACAGGATGTCGCGGCCGGCACCACCGTCGATGATATCTGCTCCGTTATCCCCAAGAATCACGTCATCGCCACTGCCGCCAAAGACCGTGTCGTCGCCGCCGCCGCTGTCGATCTTGTCGTTGCCGTTGCCGGCGCCGATCGAGTCATCGCCGCTGCCGCCGTAGACCACGTCACTGCCGTTACCGGCGTCGATCGAGTCATTGCCGCTGCCGCCGTAGACCAGATCGTCGCTGTTACCGGAGTTGATCGAGTCATTGCCCGCACCGCCATGGAGCGTGTCGCTGGCGTTGGTGCCATTGATTCTCGAGTTCGCGGACGAACCGCGGGCATTTTGATCTTCGTCGAACGCGATGCCAACGGACAGGCTGCGCACGGTGGTGGCCGTATCGCCGTCAGCCTCGGTCGGACGCGCCGTTACGGTGAGCGAAAAGTCGCCGGCCTGGCCGGCTGCCGGAGTGATCTTCAGTCCCGCGGCCTGTTCGGCCGTCAGTGTCCAGGTGCCGTCGCCGTTGTCGGTGCCGGCGGAAAGCGCGGCGCCGGTGGGGATTCCAGCGATCGTGAGCGAGAGTGATCCCGAGCCGTCGGTGTCCGTCAGTGCCGCGCTCAGGTTCAAGGAGATCGCCTGCCCCGCGCTGCCAGTGACGTTGCTCACCATCAGGCTCGGCTCGTCGGCATCCCCCGCGACGGACACATTCAGGGTCTTAACATTGGTCGCGAGATCGCCATCGGATTCGGTCGCAATGGCGGTGACGGTCAAGGTGAAGTCGGCGGACGAGTTCGCCGCCGGGGTCAGGGCCAGGCCGGAGAGTTGGGCGGCAGTCAGGCTCCAGGTACCGTCGCCGTTGCGGGTGCCGGCGGAGAGGGTCGCGCCGGTCAGGCACGCCGGCGATGCTGACGCTCAGACTCTCTGAGCCGTCGGTGTCCGCCAGGGCCGCGCTCAAGTCGAGCGCGATCGCCTGGTCCTCCGTCCCCGAGGCGTCCTTCACGGTCAGCGTCGGGACATCGGCATGGTCGCGGCCGCGCTCCGCTCGTTCCTGCTGGCGATCAGAACCGCTTTTCTGGCGCCCATTGCCATGATCCGACCCCTCGGCGTCGCGATTTGGCTCGTCCTGCCGGCGGTCACCCCGTTCCTGCTGCTGGCGGCCTGACTGATTGGTCCGCCCTCGGCTGGCACCTTCCTCGCGCCGGCTGTCGTCCCTATGGCCAGCCCGGTCGCTGTTGCCCCGATCGTCGTCATCATCACGACGATCACCTCGGTGGCCACCTTCCTCGTGCCGCTCCGGCCGTTCACTATCTCTGGCCGCGTCGCGCCGCCCCGCGCCATCCTCGCCCCGGCTCTCGTCTCTTCGGCCAGCCCGGTCGCCGTCACCTCGATCGTCGTCGTCATCATCCTCGCGCCCACGGACGGCACCAGAGTCGTCGTTGGCTGCTTCCGACGCTGGTTCGACCGCGACGACCGTGGGTGGATCGGCGGCAACGACCGCGACCTCGGCGGCTGCATCCGGCACCGGTTCGACCTCGGCGGCCAAGGATGGATCGGCGGCGACGACCTCGATCTCGGCCACCGCTTCCAGCGCCGGTTCGACCGCGACGACCGTAGGTGGATCGGCGGCGACGACCTCGACTTCGGCGGCCGCATCCGGCACCGGATCGTCCTCGGCTGCCGTCGGTGGACTGGCGGCGGCGACTTTGACCACATCAACTGCCTCCGGCACCGGATCGTTTCGCGCTGCCCTGGGTCGATCGGCGGCGGCGGCTTCGGGCGGGTCGATTCGCTGCGACGACGGAGTCGCTCCAGCCGTGCCGGCCACGGCAACGGCGTCGGGTGTGAAGGTTCGGGTAGCGTCGTCAGTGCCGATCGCAAGCGCATCGGCCCCAGGCTGAAATAGACCCGCGCCGCGCGCATCCGATTGTAGCGTCGGCCTCCGGGCGTCCGATGCCGCATCGGTCGGCAGCGCCTCGGTGGGCAGACCTTGGGCCGGCGGCGCCTCGGTTTCCGGCGCCCGCGCGCGCTCTGCACCATAATGCACGCTGCCGATAGCCGCTGGACTGTCGGGCTGCGAAGCCGGCGCCGAAGTCAGGTCGCCCAGGGTCGCCTCGCCGAGCGAGTTCGGGACCGAGTCCAGAAAGGCGAGCTCGGTCAGGTCGTTTTCTTCGCTGGCCGGCGCCTAGCGAGGATCGCGTTCGGTGGCCACGGGCACGCTCCTACCTGGAGACGACGACACTGCGCGTGGGCATCCTGCCTCGCGCGGCGCGATCCTAGCCGCCCAATCCCCAAGGTCCTGTTAAGGATCTTGGCAAACGCGCGCTTCACCATCGCCCGCGAAACGCGCGGATGGCGGCCGGGTGCAACGCCCGGCCGCCGGTCGCGTCAGCGGCCCGCGCCGAGCCCGCGTTCAAAATCGCTGAGGCGGGTCTTCGCGGCCGCTTCCTTCAGCAGGTTGTACATCGGCGCCAGCTGCGGATCGCCGCCCATGACCTTGTCACCGATCTTGGCGGTCCGTGCCATGAACCCCTGGCGGTCCTTATCGGAGAGGTAGATGACCTCTCCGCCCTTGCTCTTCCATAGACTGATGGCGCGGCGGTCGAAGCGCAGCACCACGTCCTCCATGTAGCGTTCCAGGCTGCGGCCGACGTCGAGCGCGGTCTTCTGCAGGTCGGCCGGCAGCTTGTCGAAGAACATCTTGCTCATCATCGCCACGTCGGGAATGTGGGTGTCCTCGACCAGGGTGATGTACTTGGCGACAGCGTAGAACTTGAGCACGGCGAGCACGACGCTGGTGGAACGCACGCTGTCGAGCTGGCCCCGCTGCAAGGCCGGGATCACCTGGGTCATGTCCATGGGGATCCCAGTCGCGCCGAACTCGGAGGCCACGCCCCGCTCCACGTCGGTCGCCAGCACCCGCATCTTCTTGCCCTTGAAGTCGGCAAGGGTGGCACCAATCGCGCCGGCCAGGACCAAGCCGCACAGCGTCAGGTATTTTCCAAGTCCAGCCATGACCCAGCCCTCCCTCTGTGATGTTGTCGATCGCGATCGAAGGCTAGACGACCGGCAGGTCGCGGAGCAGCGGGGAGCCGGGGCTCATGGGGGGCAGGATGACGCTGGCGCACTGGCTGTTCATCCGCGTGCCGCGTTTCATTGGGGCACGCTGGTGCTGGCGACCGTCGCCGTCACCGGTGCCAATGTGATCGCGCGCTATGTCTTCCGGACACCCTTCTTCTGGGCCGAAGAACTGCTCACCTACGTGATGATTTCGTTCGTGTTTCTGGGGACCATTCTGGTCACCTGGGACGTCGCCCACCTGAAGATGGACATTCTCTCCCAGCGCCTGCCACGCCCCTGGAGCACGGTCGTCGGCACCGTGTCGCTCGGGCTCCTGATCGCGGTCTGCGGCTTCATGATGGTGCACCCCCACATCGTCACCGCGACCATGTGGCGCTTCGGCAAGAAGAGCGTGGCGGCCAACCTGCCCATGGTGATCCCACACTCGATGCTGCTGATCTGCTTCGTCGGGATGACGGTGGTCGCGATCCTGCGCTACCGCCAGATCCTTGCGGCCGACGCCGCGTCCGATTCCGTGACCGAGGCTGAGAAGCGGGACCCGGACCGGCCCGAGATCAGTGTCCAGCGTGCCCTCGGCCAATTTGCGCGCCACGGTACCCGGAGCGACGCCGTGAGCTGGATCATGCTCCTCCTCCCCCTCGGGCTGCTGGGGCTCGGCTTCCCGACCTTCATGATCCTGATCGCCACCTCGATCACGGTCCTCTACCTCTACATGGACGTGCCGGCGGCGGTGGCGCACCAGATCATGTTCGGCAGCGTCGACAAGCTGGCGCTGCTGGCGGCTCCCTTCTTCATCTTCGCCGGCGAACTGATGACCCAGGGCGGCCTGTCGCGGCGGATTACCGATTGGGTGCAGTCCGTGTTCGGTGGCGTGCGCGGGAGTTTAGGGATCACCGCCGTTGCGTCCTGCGCCTTCTTCGGCGCCATGTCCGGGTCCGACGCCGCGACCACCGCGGCCATCGGCCAGGTGCTCTATCGCCCGCTGATGCAGCACGGCTGCACCCCGCGCTTCGCCGCCGGCGTGCTGGTTTCGTCCGGCGACCGGGCGGTGATCATTCCGCCCTCGATCGCGATGATTCTCTATGGCGCCTCGGCCGAGCAGTCGGTGGTGAAACTGTTCATGGGCGGCATCTATACCGGCATCTTCGATCCGACCGAGGCCGGCGCGGTCAGTTGCATCTACGCCGCCCTGGTGACGCGCTTTTACTACCGCGACATCGACTGGTCGGGCGTATGGCACGCGGCGATGCGCACGGCTTATGTCTGTGCGCAGCTCTTCATCATCATCGCCGCGGCCGGGCTGTATTCGTGGCTGCTGACCATCAGCGGCGTGCCCCAGGCGCTGGTGGCCGTGATCGAGCACCTGAACGCGGCCCCTTGGCTGGTCCTGCTGGCCATCAACCTGTTCCTGCTGCTGGTCGGCTGCCTGATCGATCCGACCTCGGCCATCATCATCCTGCCCCCCTCCTGCTGCCCATGATCAAGGCCGCCGGAGTCGACCTGATCCACTTCGGGATCATCATGACCTTGAACCTGGAGATCGGCATGTTCACGCCGCCGTTCGGCCTCAACATCTTCGTCGGTCAGCCGGACCTCAAGGCACCGCTCGCCGACATCTACCGCGGCGCGGTTCCCTTTATCCTCATCAACATTGTCGCCCTGATGCTCACGACCTACGTGCCCGACATCTCGCTCTGGCTGGTGCGTACCGTGACTTGAAGGCGCAACCGCCCCGTCTACTCGGCCGCCACCCGCGACCGGCCGCCGCGCTTGCGGCCGCCGTCGGTGCGCCGCGCCTCCCTCTTCAGCAGCTCGGCGACGATGCGGCGGGCCAAGAGCGGCCCGGCGTCGTACTTGATGTCCAAGGTCGCCGCCGGCGGCGAGCAGGAGCGCAACCACGGCGGCCGATGTGGCGATCCCGGTGCCGACCCCGGCGAAGTGCACCGCGGCGAGATTGCCGTGGCCGGCCTGGGTCAGGCGGTCCAGCACCAGGGTGGAGGCGAACACCATAACGAAGGCGCTGGCGACGCCGCCGAGGAAGCGGAGCGCGAGAAAGACCGGCAGCGCCGAGGCCAGGCCCGTGGCCGCCATGGCCAGACCGCTGACCGCGAGGGCCGCCAGCAGCCAGTCGCGGCGGGTTCCGGGCAGGCCGGGGCGCGCCGCCAGCAGCGCGCCCACCAGATAGCCGAACATGTTGAGGGAGGCGATCAGACCCGCCTTGGCGGCGGTGAGCCCGATGCCCTCGACCATCACCGGCAGGATCGGCGTGTAGACGAACCGCCCGATGCCGAGGCCGGCCGCCAGGGCGACCAGCCCGCCGAGCGCGAGCCGTGCCGGCTCCCACATGGTGCCCGTCCTTCCGCGTTCGTGGCATTCCTCCCATGGCGCGCGGAGGCGCGCAACCGCCAGCCGGCTTGCCACGGGGACCAGGGCGCGCTACCCGGTGGAGCGGTCGCATGGGGAGGAGGTGTCCAGCCATGGTGGGGGCCGGCCTGCGTACGCCGATCTGCCGGCGCCTCGGGATCGAGGTGCCGGTGTTCCAGGCCGGCATGGGGTTCGTCGCCCGCGGGGCGCTCGCCGGCGCCGTATCGGCGGCGGGGGGTCTCGGCGTGATCGGCGCCGGATCCACCATGAGCGCGGCGGAGATGCGGGCCGAGATCCGTACCGTGCGAAGCCTCACCGACCGGCCGTTCGGCGTCGACGTCCTGTTCGCGACCGTGGGCTCGAGCGGCACCGAGACCGCGCGTTACACCGACACGGTGCAGGCGATCCTGGAGGTGGTGCTGGAAGAGCGCGTGCCAGTCCTGATCTCCGGCCTCGGCAGCCCGCGCAATGTGGTGCCCGCGGCGCACCAGCGCGGCATCTTCGTGATGGCGGTGGTCGGCGCGGTGCGCCACGCCGTCAAGGCGGTGGCCGATGGGGTGGACGCGGTGATCGCCTCGGGCGCCGAAGGCGGCGGCCATGTGGGGCGGGTGGGGACCGCGGTACTGGTGCCGGCCGTGGTGGACGCGGTGCGGGTGCCGGTCCTCGCCGGCGGCGGCCTCGCCGATGGTCGCGGGCTCGCCGCGGCCCTCGCGCTCGGCGCCGAGGGCGTCTGGATGGGGACCCGGTTCGTCGCGGCCCTGGAGGCCCATGCCCACGCCAACTACAGGAACGCGATCGTCGCCGCCGACACCACCGGCACCGTCGTCACCCGCGCCCACAGCGGCAAGCCCTGCCGCGTGATCGAGAACGACTACACCCGGCACTGGCAGGCACACGAGGCCGAAATCCTGCCGTTTCCACTGCAGGCGCTCCGGTTCGGCAACCCGGCTTCCGAGCGCGGTCGGCTGCAGGGCGACGTGGCGAACGGCGTCTTGCCGGCCGGCCAGGGATGCGGCCTGATCCACGCCGTGAAGCCAGCCGGCGACATCGTCCGCGAGATCGTCGCCGAAGCTGGTGCCGTCCTCGACCGCCTCGCCCGCCTGCGCGGTCCGACCGGGAGCAGCGAACCATGAGCGACTATTGGATTCCAGCAGACGATCTCGGCCTCAGGGATCGGGTCGCCATCATCGCCGGCGGCGGCGCGGCGGGAGATGGCATCGGCAACGGCCGCGCCAGCGCCATCCTGCTCGCGCGCGCCGGCGCCCGGGTGCTGGTGGCGGACCGTGAGGTCACGCTCGCTGAGCGCACCGCAGAGATGATCGCGGCCCACGGCGGTACCGCGGCCGCACACGCCGCCGACGTGACCGACGGCGAGTCGTGCCAAGCCATGGTCGAGACCGCCCTCGACCGCTTCGGCCGGGTCGATTTCCTGGTCAACAACGTCGGCATCTCGAGCCGCCGGAGCGTGGTCGACGAGGAGCAGGCCGAGTTCCAGCGCGTCATGCGCATCAACGTCGAGGGCATGTTCCTGGCCGCCAAGCACGCGATCCCCGCCATGCGCGAAACGGCCGGCGGCGGAGCGATCGTCAATATCGCCTCGATCGCGGCGCTGCGCCCGCGCGGCGCCACGGCCTATTCCGCCTCCAAGGGCGCGGTGATCGCCTTGACCCGCGCCATGGCGGTCGATCACGGGCTGGACGGCATCCGCGTCAACTGCATCGCACCGGGCCCCGTCTACACGCCCATGGTGATCCGCGGCGGCATGCACCCGGAGGCGCGTGAACGCCGGCGCCGCGCGTCGGTCATGGGCCGCGAGGGGAGTGGCTGGGACGTCGGCAACGCGGTCCGCTTCCTGCTCTCCGACCATGCCCGCTACATCACCGGGCATACCCTGGTCGTCGACGGTGGCACCACCTTGATCGGCCCGGCGCGCCACTATCGCTGAGCAACTGGAGAGGGGAGAAATCAGCCATGAGCGACTATTGGATTCCGGCCGACGATCTCGGCCTGAAGGATCGTGTGGCCATCGTCGCCGGCGGCGGCGCGGCGGGAGATGGCATCGGCAACGGCCGCGCGGCGGCGATCCTCTTGGCGCGCTCGGGCGCGCGGGTGCTGGTCGTGGACCAGGCGGGCGCACTTGCCGAGCGCACTGCCGAGATGATCGCGGCCAAGGGCGGCACCGCGGCAGCGCACGCCGCCGACATGACCGACGCCAAGGCCTGCGAAGCGATGGTGAATGCCACCCTCGACCGATTCGGGCGGGTCGATTTCCTGGTGAACAACATCGGCATCCTGAGCCGCGGCAACGTGGTCGAGGAATCCCAGGCCGATTTCGAGCGGGTCATGCGCATCAACGTCGAGGCAATGTTCCTGGCGTCCAAGTACGCGATCCCGGCCATGCGGCGGACCGCCGGCGGCGGCGCGATCGTCAACATCTCGTCGATCTCGGCACTGCGCCCGCGCGGGCTTACGTCCTACGCCACCTCCAAGGGCGCGGTGATCGCCCTCACCCGCGCCATGGCGGTCGATCACGGACTGGACGGCATCCGCGTCAACTGCATCGCGCCGGGGCCGGTCTACACGCCCCTCGTCTACGCCGCGGGCATGCCCGCCGCCGCCCGCGAGCGCCGGCGCCTGTCCTCGGTGATGGGTCGGGAAGGAACCGGCTGGGACGTCGGCAACGCGGTACGCTTCCTGCTCTCCGACCACGCCCGCTACATCACCGGCCACACCCTGGTGGTGGACGGCGGCGCCACCCTGGTCGGTCCGGTGCGCAGCAATCTTTAGACCAAGGAGCCTCCCCCATGGCCCGACTGCCCTATCTCGACCGCGCCGACCTCGCGCCCGAGAACCAGGATCTGCTGCCCCGCTCCATCAATCTCTATCGCCTGCTGGCGCACAGCCCGGGCGCCTCGCGCCATTTCCGCGCCCTCGGCCAGTTCATCCGCCACGGTAGCCGGCTGGATGCGCGCCTGCGCGAACTCGCCATTCTCCAGGTCGGCTGGCTGACCCGTTCGCCTTACGAGTTCTCCCACCATGTCAAGATCGGCCGCGAGTTTGGGGTCACCGACGCCGACATCCGGGCGATCACCGTGGAGAACGCGGGGGGCGCGAGTTCGCTCGAACCCCTCGCCCGCACCGTGCTGCGCGCGGCGCGCGAGATGACCCGCGATCTCGCCGTGAGCGAGGCGACACTCGGCGAACTGAAGGCCTCCCTCGACCCCGAATGCCTGGTTGATCTCCTGGTGACGATCGCCTTCTACAACGGCGTGGTGCGGCTGCTGGGCAGCCTCGACGTCGAGGTCGAGCCGGAATATCAGAGCTACCTCGATGAATTTCCTCTGCCGGGAGACGCCTCGCCCCGTTAGGATGGGCGCGGCGAGAAAATGGCGCGGAGCCCAATCGGGAGTAGCAAAATGCAATTAGGGGTGGGGATCTTCTTCACCGACTATTCGGTCGCGCCCGCGGCGCTGGCCCGGGCGCTGGAAGCGCGCGGCCTGGAGTCGCTCTGGGTGCCGGAGCACTCGCACATTCCCCTCGGCGGCGCCTCGGCGATGCCGGCGGGTACCGATCTGCCGAAGAAGTACTACGACGTGATGGACCCGTTCGTGTGTCTCAGTGTGGCGGCGGCGGTGACGACCAAGCTGCTGCTTGGAACCGGCATCTGCCTCGTGGTGCAGCGCGATCCCATCCAGACCGCGAAGCTGGTGGCCTCCCTCGACCAGGTCTCGGGCGGGCGATTCCTGTTCGGCGTCGGCAACGGCTGGAACGCCGAGGAGATGGCCGACCACGGCACCGACTTCAAGACCCGGCACCGCCTCGCCCGCGAGCGCATCCTGGCGATGAAGGAAATCTGGACCCGCTCCAAACCCGAGTTCCGGGGCGAGTTCGTGGACTTTCCGCCGATGATGACCTGGCCCAAGCCGGTGCAGAAGCCGCACCCGCCGGTGATCGTGGGCGGCGCATTCCCCCAGGGCGCGCGGCGGGCGATCGACTACGGCCAGGGCTGGATGCCGCACGCGAGCCGCCCGCACTACCCGGACGTGAGCGCGTTCCTGCCCGAATTCCACACCATGGCCCAGGCCGCGGGGCGCGCGCCGGGCGAGCTGCCGGTAACCATTTGGAGCCCGAAGACCGAGCCGGACACGCTCGCGCGCTGGCGCGACCGGGGCGTCGCCCGTGTCATCGCCGAACTCGACTCGGCCCAGGAAGACGTCATCCTCCCCACCCTCGACCGCCTGGCCGAATTGCAGCGGCGCCTGCACTCCTGAGCACTTAGACCCCTCAGGCGAGGGCGGCGACTTCCACTCGGTTGTCGTGGAACACGGCGCCGCCGAAGTCTGACGGGCGGCCCGAGGTGGTGGCGTTGGCGTTGGCGCCGTCCGGACGGTGCATCGGCCAAAAGCCCTTGACGCTGCCGACCACGCCGGGGCGTACCGAGTCCGATACCTCGGCCAGTGCGCGGAACTCGCCCCGGTCGTTGAAGATGCGGACCGGCGTGCCGTCGGCGAGGCCGCGGCGCGCCGCATCCGCCGGGTTAAGGACCACGCGCAGCTCCCCCTCGCGGCGGCGCTGGATCGCATCGCCGCCGAACACCGAGTTCAGGAAATTGTGCGACGCCCCGGCGATCAGCGCGAGCGGGTAGCGCTGACCGAGCGCCGCATCCGCCGTCTCGCCGGGCGGGGTGTAGCCGGCGAGCGGATCGTGGCCCGCCGCCGCCATGCGCTCGGACCAGAACTCGAGCTTGCCCGAGGGCGAGGGGAAGCCGTCGGCGAGGGGCGCGGCCGGCACGTCGAGCCGAACCCAGCCGTCCCGCTGCAGCCGACTGAGCGTGAGGCCCTGGCGGCGCATTTCCGCCGTATCCAGGGCCGTCGCCGCCAGTTCCTGGTCGCTCGCATAGAGGTCGGGATGGTTCAGCCCGAGCTGCTGGGCGAGGCGGCGGAATACCTCACTGATCGGCAGGCACTCGGCCGGCGGCGCCACCGCCGGTGCGTTCCAGTTCAGGTAGACATGGCCGTAGGAATAGATCAGGTCCGCGTGCTCCACCGCCATGGTGGCAGGCAGCACGATGTCGGCGTAGGCGGTCGTGTCGGTCGGCACATGGTCCACCACCACCGTGAACAGATCGTCCCGCGCCAGGCCGCGGCGCACCGCGTTCTGGTCGGGAACGCTCGCCACCGGGTTGGAGCCGTTGACGAACAGCGCCTTGACCGGCGGGTCGCGCGCCTCCAACAGGTTCTCGCCCAGGCGCACCATGCTGAGGGTGCGCCGCCCCGGCCGCCCCAGCCGCTCGCCCCAGAGCCCGTCCCAGTCGAACTGGAAGAAGTAGCGGGTGTCGTAGCCGGCGCCACCGCCGGGATAGCGCCAGTCGCCGGTCACGCCGGGGATGCAGGAGATGGTGCGGATCGCCATGCCCCCGCCGGCATGGCGCTGGATTCCCTGCGACAGTCGGATGCCGGTCGGGCGGGTGTGCGCCAACCGCCGGCCAAGAGACACGATCTGCGCGACGGTAAGCCCGGTGATGGCCGCCACGCGCTCCGGCGGAAACTCCTGGATGCGGGCGCGGAACGCCTCCCACCCCAGGGTGTGGCGAGCGATGAAGTCGCGGTCCTCGGCACCCTCGGCCACCACCACGTGCAGCAGGCCGAGGGCGAGCGCCGCGTCGGTGCCGGGGAGCGGCGCCAGGTGCTCGTCTACGGCGGCGGCGGTGCGTGTGCGCACCGGATCGATGGCGACCACGTGGGCGCCCTGCCGCCGCGCGCGGTCGATTACCCGCCACAGATGGTGGTGGGTGGAGAGCACGTTCGCGCTCCAGAGCAGGATCAGCTTGGCGCGGTCGAGGGTTTCCGGGTCCATCCCGACCCGGTCGTGGCCCAGGGTGTAGCCGGTGCCGATGTTGCCCGCGTAGGCGCAGATGGTCGTCCCGTGATGGGACGCGCCGAGGGCATTCCAGAGCCGCCGCCCGGCCCCGCCCGAGCCCTGGATCAGGCCCATGTTGCCGGTGCCGTGGTAGGGCCAGATCGCCTCGCCGCCGAACTGGGCGATGGTTTCCTTCAGCCGCGCCGCGATCTCGACGAGCGCCGCCTCCCACGAGACCCGCTCGAACCTGCCCGCGCCCTTGGGCCCGACCCGCCGCAGGGGGTGGAGCAGGCGGTTCGGGGTGCGCGTGTAATCGAGATAGTCTTTCATCTTCACGCAGAGGGCGCCCCGGGTGTAGGGGTGGTCGCGGTCGCCCTCGAGCTTGACCGCCACGCCGTCCCGGACCGTCACGGTCCACGAGCACGTGTCCGGGCAATCCAGGGGGCAGGCGCCCCGCACCTTTTGCTCAATAGCCATGACCGACCTCCGCCTCCCCGCAGGTTCCCGGGCGAGGATAGCCGGAATCCCCACCCCTTGTCTCGCCACCCGGAGGTGTGGCTTTACAGGGCCCCGCCTTCCCGACAGGATGACCATGGCCACGACGCGAACGGGCGTGTCCCGGGCAGGATGCGCGCAGTAAGCGCAGCACTGGTTGACCGGGCATCCGCGCCCCAGGGGAGAGCTCCCGATGGCAGGCACCAACACCAATTACGTCGATCTCGACCGCGGGCTGATCAGCCGCCGCATCTTCATCGACCCCGAGATCTACCGGATGGAGCTGGAGCGCATCTTCGCGCGCACCTGGCTGTTCCTCGGCCACGAGACCCAGGTGCCGGAGAAGGGCGACTTCCACACCGCCTACATGGGCGAGGATCCGGTGATCCTGATGCGGGGATCGGACGGCAAGGTGCGCGCCTTCCTCAATTCCTGCCGCCACCGGGGCATGAAGGTGTGCCGCGCCGACCGCGGCAACGTAAAGGAATTCATCTGCAGCTTCCATGGCTGGACCTACGCCAACACCGGCGAACTGAAGTCCGTGCCCCTCGAGAAGGAGGCCTATGGCAACCGGCTGGACCGGAGCGAATGGGGCCTTCTCGAGGTGCCGAAACTCGCCAGCTATGGCGGCCTCATCTTCGGCAATTGGGACGCCGGCGCCGCGAGCCTGGACAGCTTCCTCGGCGAGTTCCGCTGGTACCTCGACATCATGATCGAGCGCCAGATCGGCGGGATCGAGTTCCTCCCCGGCCAGCAGCGCTACTCGCTGAAATCCAACTGGAAGATCGCGAGCGAGAACTTCACCGGCGACACCTTTCACCTGCCTTATTCCCATGGCTCGGTCTACCGCCTGCCGATCCGGCAGTTGAACCCGGGCAACCCGCTAGTGTTCGGCACCGGCACGCCGCACTACAACATCGCCTGCGCCAACGGCCACGGCATGACCGGCATGGTGTTCGGCGGCGAGCGCTGGGTGGTGGAGCGGCGGATGGCGAAGGAGATGGGGCCGGAGATCCTGGACTATGTGGAAGAGTGCCACGCGCGCCTGGTGAAGCTCCTCTCCAAGATCCAGGTGGACGCCTACGCGCTCAACTTCGGCAACATCTTCCCCAACTTCTCCTTCAACGACTTCACCTCGCTCAGGCCGCTGGGCTTCTACGTCTGGCACCCCAAGGGGCCGGACCGGATGGAAGCCTGGCAGTGGGCCGGTACCGACCGCGCCGCACCCAAGGCGATCAAGGACATCGCGCGGATCGATTTCTGCCGCGGCCAGGCGACCGCTGGCATCGTCGCCCAGGACGACACGGAGAACTTCGAGCAGGTGACCGAGGCGACGCGGGGCGTGATCGGCAAGCGCCTCGACTTCAACTACCAGATGAGTGTCGGCGCCAAGCCGCTCAAGGGCCCGAAGGGCGCACCCGGCGCCTTCAGCCACGGGGTGTCGGAGACCAGCCAGCTCTCCTTCTACGGCTACTGGGCAGAGAAAATGGGGATGGGGAAGTCGGTCAATGGCCGCCAACGGCTTGCAGTTCGAGGTTGAGCAGTTCCTCTACCGCGAAGCGCGCATCCTCTCGGAGGGCCGCTTCGACGAATGGCTGGACCTCCTGACCGAGGACATCACCTACTGGATGCCGGCGCGGGAAACCATCCAGGGCCGGCGGGTGGTCGGTGACGACACCGACCTGTTGCCGATCTTCGAGGACGACAAGGCGTTCCTTAACGCGCGCGTCGAGCGGCTGCGCTCCTCCCTCGCCCATGCCGAGCAGCCGCGGTCGCGTCTGCGCTACTTCATCACCAATGTGGAGGTGGAAGCGGCCGGCAAGAAGGAGTTCGACATCCGCTGCAATCTTTTGGTCTACCAGTCGCGGCTCGAGCGGAGCGAGACCATCTATGCCGGCCGGCGCGAAGACCGGCTGCGCCGGGTCGGCAAGGCCCTGAAGATCGCCGGGCGCAAGATCATGCTCGACCAGACCCTGATCCCGCGCACAATCTCGATCTTCTTCTGAGGCGCGAACCGAAGATTGACCGACCCGTGGGAGCGATTCGGCCTCATTATTGAGAGGATGCACGCGACCGGGCTTCTCGCCCGCAAGTCGCGCACGCCCCTGGAGTAGCGCCATGCCCGTTCGTTCCCTGCGCACCGAAGCGAAGCCCAACACGCGCAATCTCAAGTACGGCGGCTATTACCAGCGCGACGTGCCGGCGCCGGATCCAGAGTTGACGGACACCGATCCCGCCACGCCCATGGGCGAGCTGATGCGGCGCTTCTGGCAGCCAGTATGCCTGTCGGAACAGTTGACGGACCTGCCCCATCCCATTCGCATCATGGGCGAGGATCTGGTGGCGTTCCGCGACAAGAGCGGCCGGGTCGGCGTCCTCCACCGCCATTGCAGCCACCGCGGCACCTCGCTCGAGTTCGGGCTGCTGACCGAGCGCGGCATCCGCTGTTGCTACCATGGTTGGCTGTTCGACATCGACGGCACGATCCTGGAGACGCCGGGCGAGCCCGCCGGCAGCCGGATCGAGGACCGCCTGTGCCACGGCGCCTATCCGGCCCTGGAGAAGCACGGGTTGGTGTTCGCCTACATGGGACCGCCCGAGCACAAGCCCGATTTCCCCCATTACGAATCGATCGACGCGCCCGGCAACAAGGTCTATCCCTTGTCCAACTGGTTCGGCTGCAACTGGCTCCAGGTCGCAGAAAACACCGCCGATCCGGCGCACACCTCGATCTTCCACAACGGCGTCGGCAGCGCGTGGCTGCAGGAGGGCAAGCCCACCGGCAAGGGCACGGCGCTGCCGGCGGCGTGGGGCGCCGAGATGCCGGTGATGGAGTACCGCATCACCGAGGGCGGCCGCAGCATGGTCTACATCGTCAGCCGCCGGATCGGCGACCGGATCTGGGTGCGCAACAACCACTTCATCCTGCCCAACTACATCGAGATCGGCCGGTTGTTCGAGGACGCGACGGCGGAGAAGTATTTCGGCCGCGTCGCCTTCGTGCGCTGGGTCGTGCCGCACGACAACCAAAGCTCGACCATCTTCGGCTGGCGCTACTTCCACAAGGATATCGATCCGAAAGGCTTGGGCGAACCCGACAAGTTGGGCATCGAGGGACAAGATTTCCTCGACGGGCAGGTCGGCAGCAACCGCTCGGACGAAGAACGCCGCCGCTATCCCGGCGATTGGGACGTAATCATGGGGCAGCGCACGATCGCGGTGCACGCCAAGGAGAACCCGGCTTCGACCGACGTGGGGGTCGCCATGTGGCGCAAGCTCTGCCGCGACGCGGTGCGCGGCAGAACGCGCCGCGCCCTGCCGAAGCCTGCGAATGGCGCCGGCGAGGAGCCGCTGCTCTCCTACTGCCAGGACACGATCTTCCGGATTCCTGCACCAGCCGACGTCGAGCGGGACCAGGAGCTGATCCGCGAGATGGGGCGGCGGGTCACCGACATCGTCCTCGACGGCGACCGGTTCGCCCGCAAGGAACGGAGCCGCGAGATCAAGAGCGGCCTGAAGGCCCTGGAGAAGGACTTGCGCAAGGCTTACGCCTGACCCGAGGGCGCGGGGCGAGCCGACAGTCAAGGGAGTTCCAGATGCACCTGAGCGATGCCCAAATTCAGCAATACGATGACGATGGCTTTGTCATCCTGCCCGGTTTCCTGTCACCGGAAGAAGTCGGTTTGCTCGCCGCCGAGGCGGATATCCTCGGCACGCCGCAACGCGGCCTGCCGGACGGAAACGTCTATGAATACGGGAGCGGAATGATTCGTAAGAGCTACTCCGTGGACAAGGATTCGGAAGCGTATTTCCTGGCCAGCCGCCTGCCGCGCATGCTCGTGCCGTCGCGCCAGTTGCTCGGCGAGCGTATCTATCTGTACATGACCCACATGAACCACAAGATCGCCAAAAAAGGCGAGATTTGGTTGTGGCACCAGGACTACTCCCATTGGCAGTTGGACGGCGTCGCGCGCGGCGGAGCGCGCGACATGGTGACGATCATGATCATGGTCGACAAATCGACGCCCGAGAACGGGCCGCTGCAGATCCTCAAGGGCTCGCACAAACTGCCGGTGGAGGAATTCAGGATCGATCTCGACGAAACCAGCGTGCCGACCGCCAAGGTGAGCGAAGCCCGCATGGCGGAGATCGTGAAATCGCACGAGATCGTCGAATGCCTGGGCGCGGCCGGGACAGCGCTCGTCTTCGCTCCCATGACCATCCACGGGTCGGCCAGGAACAACTCGACCCGCACGCGGCGGAACGCTTATTTCGTCTACAACCGCGTCGACAACCGCCCCACCATCGAGAAGCCGAGACGCTTCCACGTTTCACCGCACCTGATGAACAGCGATCCCGTGGAACTGGACACTGGCGTCGGTGACGACGCTCTCCTGGCGCTCGCCCGCCGCCGGCTGTCCGCCGCCTAGCCGTCGTCGCCAAGCCGTGCGGCAACGAGTTCCGGGAAAAGGGCAGCCCTTCCCGGAGGGTATGACAGGCATGCCGCTTTCGGCGGATGACATCCAACACTACGACGAGAACGGCTACCTGATCGTCCCCGCCGTGCTGACGGCGGACGAGGTGCGCCTGCTCCAGGCGGAGGCCGCGCGCCTCGCCACCCCGGCACGCGGCCACAGGGACGCCAACGTCTACGAGAAGCACAACCCGGTCATCCGCATGAGCTTCGCCGCCGAGATCGACTCGGAGGCGTTCGCGCTTCTCTACCGGCTGCCGCGTCTCCTGGGGTGCGTGCAGCAGCTCCTGGGGGAGAGCGTCTATCTCTACCAGTCGCGTATCAGCCACAAGGTGGCGCGGCTCGGCGAGGTCTGGCTCTGGCACCAGGACTATGGCGGCTGGCGCAACGACGGCCTGCCGCGGACCGGGGAGCGGGACATCCTCTCGCTCTCGGTGATGATCGATCAATCCACGCCGGACAATGGCTGCCTCCGGGTGGTGCGCTGCTCGCACCTCATGGGCGCGCTGGATTCGCGCTTCGACGACGAGACCGCGAGCTACCCGACCCACGTCACCGACCCCGCCCTGATGGCGCGGTTCGCGGCGGAGGGGCGGATCGTGGACGTGGTCGGCCCGCCGGGCACGCTCGCCTTCATGACCGGGCTGACGGTGCACGGCTCCGAGCCGAACCGGTCGGACGCGGGGCGCCGCAGCCTGTTCCTGATTTACAACCGCACCGACAACCGCCCCTCCGGCAGCGTCCGCCGCGAGCACAAGAGCCCCTATGTGATGAACCGGAATCCGGTCGAACTGGCCGCGGTCGACGACCAGGCCCTCGCGCGCCTGGCGCGAGCCGTTGCCACCGAATCTCCCGCCTAGGGCGGCGCGATCCGCCGGGGAATTGGCCGGCCCGGGACACCCGTGCCTGCAAGTTCAGTGAACACCGTGCGCGCGCCCCTGCTGAGCGGTCTCGTCCGCTTCGCCCTCAGCCTGCTGTTCCGGGTCGAGGTGCGAGGCGGGAGCACCTGCGCGCGGCACCGCCGGGCACACTGATCGTCGCCAACCACACCTCGTTCCTCGATGCCATGCTGCTGGCGGCCTTCCTCGGCGAGGGCGCGGTATTCGCCGTCAACCGTCAGGTCGCCGACTGGTGGTGAGTGCGCCCGCTCCGCCGGCTGGTGGAGACCATCACCATCGACCCGGCCAGACCGTTCACGGCCAAGACGCTGATCGAACGCCTGCGCGCCGGCGACCGCTGCATGATCTTCCCCGAGGGGCGGATCACGGTGGGGGGCGCGCTGATGAAGATCTATGCCGGCCCCGCCTTCATTGCCGACCGGGCGGCGGCGCCGGTGATGCCGGTGCGCATCGATGGCGCCGAGCTCACGCGCTTCTCCCGCCTCCACCATGGCCAGGTGCGGCGGCGCTGGTTGGCCCGCATCCGCATCACCATCGGCCCGCCCGAGACCCTGGCGATGGAAGCGGACCTGCGTGGGCGCGAGCGGCGCCGGTACGGCGGTCTTGTTCATGGCGTTGCAGGCCCTAGGCCGCGTGCCGGCGATGCTCAACTGCAGCGTC
>SHWA01000046.1 GCA_009693995.1 Alphaproteobacteria bacterium
CAAGCTTAAGGCGTACCTGCGCAAAGCCGCCGCCAGAACGCTCGACACCCTGCAAAGCGCAATCAGCGACGCCCTCGGTCGCTTCCCAGCAGACGAATGCACCAACTACCTCATCAACTCAGGCTATGTTCCATCTAATCGGGAAACGCCCTAAGGTCAGGGTGCGCGCAGCTTAGTGGAATGGACCAGACGTGGCGATTCCGCAGGCGGGAGCCGAGCAACGGCCGGTATGGCGGCGCGGAGGGAGGGAATCCGGTGATCAGCGGCAGTCGCGAGCACCTCGAGCAGTGCCTCGCCCGTATCCAGCGGCATGATGCCACCTTGCGCGGCATGATCACCACCATGGCGGCCAGTGCCCGCGCCGAGGCGGACGCGGCCGATGCCGCCGCCCTGCGGGGCGACTGGCTCGGCCCCCTCCACGGGGTCACGGTCTCGCTCAAGGATGTGATCGACACCGCCGGTGTGCGCACCACCGCGGGCGCGCAGTTCTTCACCGAGCACGTCCCGACCCGCGACGCCGAAATCGTCACCCGGCTGAAACGGGCCGGCGCGGTGATCGTCGGCAAGGTCAACCTGCACGAATTCGCCTATGGCGGCACCACCCAGAACCCGTTCTTCGGCTCCTGCCGCAACCCCTGGGATCCGGAGCGCATTCCCGGCGGCTCCAGCGGCGGGTCGGGCGCGGCGACGGCGGCGGAGTACGCGACCATCTCGCTTGGCACCGACACCGCCGGATCGGGGCGCGTGCCGGCCGCCCTCAACGGTCTCGCCTGCCTGCGCCCGACCACGGGGCGCATCTCCAACCGGGGCGTCTTTCCATGCAGTCCGGCCTACGACACCATCAGCCCCATGGCCTACCGGGTCGCCGACGTGGCCCGCGCGTATGGGGCTTTGGCCGGGTACGATGCGGAGGATCCGGTCAGCGTCGACGCTCCCGTCGATGATCCCCTCGGGCCACTCCATGCGCCGCTCGCCGGCATGCGCATCGGCCTGCCGCGCCGCTACTTCTTCGAAGACGTCGACGGCGACATCCTGGCGGGCACGAAGGCCGCGGCCTTCGTGCTGGAGAAACTGGGCGCCCGGCTGGTCGAATGCGACATACCCGGGGCCGAGGACGCCAAGGACTATTTCGAGAAGATCTTCCATCCCGACGCGGCGCACGTGCACCGCGAGCGGCTGCGGAACGATCCCGGCAAGTTCGGCCGCGACACCCTTGAACGGCTGAACCAGATGGGGCTTGGACCGTCGGCCGCCGACTATGCCGCCTCGCTCCGCCGCCAGGAGTGGTTCACCCGCCAACTGCAGGAAGTCTTCGCCGGCGTGGATGCGGTGTTTTCGCCCGGCTGCGGCACGGTTGCGCCGCGCATCGCCGACAGCGCCCAGACCACGACCACCACGCGCCGCCTGACGCGCTTCTGCTATGTCTGGTCGTTCGCCAAGCTGCCGGTGCTGGCGGTCCCCTGCGGGTTGACCGGCGCCGGCATGCCGTTCGGCTTCGCGATCGCCGGACCCCCTTGGCAGGAGGCGCGGCTCCTGCGCATCGGCGCCGCCTTCCAGCGCGCCACCGACTGGCACACGCGCCGGCCGGCCCTGCTTTCGACCTGAGGAGGATAACGATCATGGCGACTGCCGACCTGGAAGCACGGATCGCTCGGCTCGAGGCGATCGAGGCGATCAAGCAGCTGAAGGCGCGCTACTGCGAGCTCTGCGACCAGGGCTATCAGCCGGACGGGCTGGCCGCCCTCTTCACCGAGGACGCCGTCTGGGATGGCGGACCCCGCCGCGGCAAGCTGATCGGGCGCGCCGCCATCCGCCAGTTCTTCGCCGGCGTCTCCAAGGAAATCCCGTTCGCCCGCCACCTGGTGATGAATCCGATCATCGAGGCAGAAGGCGACCGCGCCACCGGGCGCTGGCAGATGTTCATGCCGTTCACCCTGCGCCAGGGCGGCAAGGACACCGCGCGCTGGCAGGTCGGTTCCTATGTCGAGGAATACGCCAGGGTCGGCGGGCAGTGGCTGTTCAAGCACCTCGCCGTCGAGATCACCTACCTCGACCCGGAGACCCAGCAGTGGCGAACCTACGGCCCATGACCCGGCGCGCCTCGGCCGGGGCGACGCGGGCGGGCAAGATTCGCGCTTCCCTCGACCACCCGGTGGTCGACAGCGACGGCCATATGATCGAGTTCGTGCCGGCGATCATCGACTATGTGCGCCAGGTCGCCGGCCCGGCCATGGTCGAGCGCTACGTCGCCTTCCTGAAGGGTGGTCCCGCCCACAGCTTCGAGGTCGCCGGCGAGCGCCGGGCGACCGGCTGGCACGGCATGACTCCGGCCGAGCGCCTGGCGAAACGCGTGATCCGCCCTTCCTATGCCGTGTTCCCGGCGCGCAACACGCGCGATCGGGCCACCGCCATGATGCCGGCGCTGCTGCGAGCGCGCCTCGACGAGCTCGGCATCGACTTCCTGATCCTCTATCCGACCCTCGGCATCCATCTCCTGCGCCACCCCGACGACGAGCTGCGCCGTGCAGGGTGCCGCGCCATCAACCTGCTGCACGCCGATCTCTACCGCGAGCACGCCGACCGCATGACGCCGGCGGCGATCATTCCGATGCACACGCCCGCAGAGGCGATCGCCGAGCTCGACTTCACGGTGAAGACGCTCGGCTACAAGGTGGCGATGATCGCCGGCGGGGTCAGCCGCCCGGTCGCCGAGCTGCGCGAGCGCGCTCCCGACCTCGCCCGCCACGGGCTCTGGGTGGACAGCCTCGGCCTGGAGAGCGCCTACGCCTACGATCCCGTCTGGGCGCGGTGCGTCGAACTCGGCGTAGCCGCGACCGCACACTCGGGCGCCATGGGCTGGGGGGCGCGCAATTCCACCACCAACTTCACCTACAACCACATCGGCCACTTCGCCGCCGCCGGCGAGGCATTCTGCAAGGCACTCGTCCTCGGCGGCGTGACCCGGCGCTTTCCCACCCTCAACTTCGCCTTCCTGGAAGGCGGCGCCGGCTGGGCCGTGCATCTTTACAACAGCCTGGTCGAGCACTGGGAGAAGCGCAACCGCCGGCGGATCGAACACGAACTCGACGCGCGCCATATCGATGCCGCCCTGCTGAGCGAGCTCGCCGATCGGTACGGCCCCGGGCAGATCAAGCGCCACCGTGACGCGCTCGCCACCCGGGGCGGCATGCTCTACGAGCCGGTCGAGCGCGAAGCGATCGACGACTGGGCCGCGGCCGGGGTGAAGCGAGCCGAGGACGTGCGCGACCGCTTCGTGCCCAATTTCTACTTCGGCTGCGAGGCCGACGACCGCATGACCGCGATAGCCTTCAATCCCAAGATGAACCATCTGGGCGCCCGGCTGCAGCCGATCTTCGGCTCGGACATCGGCCATTTCGACGTGGCGGACATCCGGGATGTGCTGGTCGAGGCATACGAGCTGGTCGAGGACGGCCTGATCGACGCGGACGATTTCCGCGACTTCACATTCACTAACGTGGTACAACTGCACGGGCGTGCGAATCCCGACTTCTTCACCGGCACCACGGTCGCGGCGGCCGCGGCCAAGGTCCTGCGGTCGCGGCGGCGGGCTTGACCGGGGGGGGGCGTTCGGGCGCTCTAGCCCGGACAGCGCGGCGGATGACCGAGCACGGGAGGGCGGCGATGTCGCTGAAGGAGAAGCTCAGGCGCGGCGATGCCGTCTTCGGCACTTTCGCGTTCCTGCCCAACCCCAACGTGATCGAGGTCCTGGCGCTCGCCGGGATGGACTACGTGATCATCGATCTCGAGCACAGCCCGAAGAACTGGGAAACCATCGAGAACATGGTGCGCGCCGCCGAGGTGCACCGGATGGCGACCCTGGTGCGGGTCTCGATCAACGAGGAGAAGCACATCCTGCACGCGCTCGAGCTCGGGGTGGACGGGATCGTGGTGCCGTTCGTCAACTCCGGGGCGGATGCCAGGCGCGCCAAGGCGGCGATGCTCTACGCGCCCGACGGCACCCGCGGCACGTGCACACTCACCCGGGCCGCGGCCTATGGGGGCTTGCGCGCCGGCTTCATCGCCCACACCCGCAAGCAGAACGAGCGCCTGGTGCTGGTCGCCCAGGTGGAGGACAAGCGCGGGGTCGAGGCGATCGACTCGATCGTCGCCGCCGGCCCCGACGTGGTGATGATCGGCCGCTCCGACCTGGCCTCCTCCCTCGGCAAGCCGGGCATGGTGAACGAGCCCGAGGTTCTGGCCGCGACCGACCGTGTGCTCGCTTCCGTGCGTCGGGCCAAGGGCGTCGCCGGCATCGGCGTCTACAGCCCCGGCGAGGCGCCGGGGTGGATCGCCAAGGGCTGCGGCTTCTTCTTCTATTCGTCCGACGGCGCGATCCTCTTGCACGCGGCCAAGACCGCCGTCGATGGATTCCGCGCCGCGCTCGACCCCAAGGCGCGCGGGGCCGCGAGCGCCGCCTGACGTACCTGTCCGCCAACCCTCCGGGAGGAAACCATGGTGCAACGCATCGTCAAGGCCAAGATGGGCGACGTCATCTGGGCGCAGCTCGACGGCGACGGCGATCTCTACAAGGAAATCATGGAGATCTGCCGCCGCGAGAAGATCACGTCCGGCGTGGTGCTGAATATCGTCGGCGGCCTGCGCAAGGCGCGCCTCTCCATGCCGGTGCAGAAGACCGCGGCCGAGGCGCCGCCCGGCGTGCTCGAACTCGAGGGGATGATGGAATGCTCCGGCCACGGCACCATCGGCGTGACCCGCGACACTTACGACTCCGAGGGCACCTCCGGCATCCTCTACCGCGCCGGCGAGCCCAACCTGCACATCCACCTGAGCGTGACCATCGCCGGCAAGACCTACATGGGCCACCTGATCGACGGCTGCATCATCCGCTCGGTGCATCCGGTCTCGCACTTCACCATCGTGCTGGCCAAGACCGAAGGCGCGCAGCTCTACTTCGCCGTCTCCAAGGAGAAGACCGAGCGCTATCCGCGCGGCATCCCGATCCACGATTTACAGCAGGTCTGAAGGTTGGGACACCGCGGGTGGGGCGACGGCTGCGGCGCCCCGACCGCGGAAGAACCCCGCCGTCCGCCGCCGATCTCGCAACTGACGCACATTGGGAGGGACAGCAATGAAACGCCATGGAATGTTCGCCGGTGCCACCGCGTTGGCGATGGTGCTCGGAGCCGGGGCGGCCACCGCCCAGACAGTCAACCTGGTCTACGCCAACGGCTACGCCAAGACCCACGTCCAGGTCGGCGTGATCGCCGACGAGTGGATCGAGCGCATCGACAAGGCGACGGGCGGCCAGGTCAAGATCCGGCACGTGCCGGGCGGCGCCCTGATCAAGCCGGAGCAGATGCTGGAAGGCATCCGCGGCGGCACCGCCGACATCGGCTCCGTCGTGGTCTCCTTCTTCCCCGGCCAGCTCCCGATCGCGGCGACGCTGGGGTCGACCGTCGATCTCGACCTCGGCAACAAGCTCGACATGAAGGGCGTGACCGCGCTGACCGCCCGCCTGGCCGAGGAGTTCGAGGCCTTCAACAAGGAGTTCGCCAACCTCGGCGTGCGCCCGATCTACTGGGTGCCGACCCCCGCCTATGGCATCATCTCGACCAAGCCGATCAAGGCGCTCGCCGATTTCAACAGCGTCAAGATCCGCGCCTTCGGCAGCAACATTCCCAAGCTCCTGGATGCGGCCGGCGCCGTCCCCGTCGCCATGGCGTTCGGCGAGATCTACACCAGCCTCCAGACCGGCGTGATCGGCGCCGCGCTCACCGACCCGCCCGCCATGCTCACGGGCAAGTTCCAGGAAGTCGCCAAGAACGTGATCCTGACCGGGTCGGGCCAGGGGGCACTGACGGCAATCGCGCCCGTCGTCTACATCTTCAACTCCGAGAACTGGAAAAAGCTGTCGGCGGATCACCAGAAGGCGATCATGAAGGTCGGTGTCGACATGTCGCAGTACGGCGCCCAGGTGATGATCGACACCAACGCCAGGGCTCTCGCCGACCTCAAAGCCGCCGGGGTCACGGTCTCCAACCTGCCGGCGGCGGATGTCGACGCGCTGGCCAAGAAGGCGCCCGACTTCTTCAAGATCGCCGCCGACACGGTGAACGAGAAGGGCCTGCCGGGCACCCAGCTGGTCGCCCGTTATAAGGAACTGGCCCAGGCGTATCTTTCGGGTAGCTGGAAGCCGTTCTGATCCGAAGACCGCGTCCGGCAGCCGGTGCGAGCCGGCTGCGGGTTCGTGGATCAGGAGTCGACGACGGCCGGCTCACGGCCGCGCCACGGACCGAGGGGGACCACCGGTGCAGCACCTCACGGCGGTATTGAACCGAACCACCTATGCCCTGGCGGCGGTGAGCGGGATCGGCCTGTTCGCCCTCGCCAGCATGGTCACGACCGACGTGCTGGTGCGTAAGACGACCGGCCGTCCGATCCTCGGCGTCTTCGAGTTCGCCGAGATCTTCCTGGTCGCGATCACCTTCCTCGCCATGCCGATGGTGCAGTTCGCGGGGCGCCAGCTCAAGGTCGACATCCTCGCCACGCGCCTGCGCGGCCGCCCCGCCGCGGTCGTGCGATTGATCGAGGTCGTCGCCACCGGGGTTATGTTTTCCGTCCTCGCCTGGAGCTGTGGCCACGAATGGTTGAAGGCCCATGCCGGCGGCTTCCTGCGCCGCGGCATGATCGAGATCCCGACCACGATCCTTCTCTCCTTCATCCTGATCGGCACCGTCTTGATGCTCGTGGTTCTGGTGCGCGAACTGATCGCCGCTCTGACCGATCTCGTCACGGGGCACGACCTGCCGCCACCGCAGGACGCCCTGGCGGTGGAGACCTGAGCGATGGAACACCAGACCTTTTCCATCCTGGTGACCTTCGCCGTCCTGGTGCCGCTCTTCGTCGCCGGGGTCAACATCGGCGCGACCCTCGCCATCGCCGGCATCGTCGGCACCTATGTCGAGACCGGTTCCTTCGGTCCCGGCATCAACATGCTGCTGCTGCAGGCGATCGACGTCTCCGGGTCGTACTCGCTGATGGTGATCCCGCTGTTCATCGCCCTCGGCACCCTGGCATCGGCCGCCGGCATCACCACCGACCTGTTCAACGCCTTCTACCGCTGGATCGGCCGGATCTCCGGCGGCATCGCGGTCGCGACCATCGCCACCTGCGCGGCGATGGCGTCCATCACGGGATCGAGCGTGGCCACCTCGGCGGCGATGTCGCGCATCGCCTGGCCGGAACTCAAGCGCTACAACTATTCGCCCGAGCTTTCGGTCGGCGCCATCTGCGTCGGCGGAACCGTGGCCATCATGATCCCGCCCTCGATCACGCTGGTCATCTACGGCATCTTCGCCGAGCAGTCGATTGGCAAGCTCCTCATCGCCGGCATCCTGCCGGGCTTGCTGATCAGCGCCCTGTACGCCATCAAGATCGTCATCCGCTGCCGCATCAGCCCGGAGCTCGGACCGGCGGGGCCGCGGTTCACCCTGCGCGAGCAGGTCGAGGTGATGCCGTCCGTCCTGCCCTTCCTCGGCATCGTCGCATCGATCCTGGTCGGCATGCTGACCGGCATCTGGACGCCAGTCGAGGCGGCGGCCGTCGGCGTGATGATGGTGCTGCTGCTCGGTACCGTGCGGCGGCGCTTCACGCTCCGGGGCCTGGCGCGCGCCTTCATCGACGGGGTCGTCACCTCGGCCTCGGTGCTCTTGGTGGTGATCGGCTCCCTGGTCTTCAGCAACTACCTCGCCCTCAACGGCATCAGCGAGGCCATCACCCAGTGGATCGTCGGTCTCGACCTGGCGCCCTTCGTCCTCTTCTGCGCCTTCATGCTGGTCTATTTCATCCTCGGCATGCTGATGGAAGTGACCAGCATCCTGGCACTCACCATCCCGCTCACCTTGCCGGCGGTGATCCAGGTCGGCTGGGACCCGATCTGGTACGGCGTGGTGCTGGTCTGCATGATGGAGGTAGCAGCGGTGACGCCGCCGGTCGGCCTCAACCTCTATGCCGTCAAGGCGTCGATCCCGGAGGTCTCGCTCGAGACCATCTACCGCGGGTCAATCCTGTTCTGGTTGGTCAACATTCTGGCGGTCTACATCTTCTATTTCTTTCCCGAGATCGTGCTGTATCTGCCGGGGCTGATGTAGCCGCCGCGAGCGGCGCCCTACCCGTCGTCATTTTCCGTGCCCTTGGGTGAGTCGAGGTCGGCGTCCTCCTCCGGCTTTGCCGGGATGGCGTAGGCGCCCTGGAACCAGCGCCCCAGATCGACCTTGCGGCAGCGGTCGGAGCAGAACGGCCGGTGGGCGGGGGTCGCCGGTTTGCGGCAGATCGGGCAGGGCCTGAGGGGCGCGGCGCTCTCGGGCTGACTCATCGGCCACCTGCCGTCATGGTGCGGGCCTCGGCCTGGACCTCGAACCGGTCGGCGGCGCGGCCGGGATCGCCAACCACGCGCACCCGCCGGCCAACCGCCGCTTCCAGGCCGGCAAGGCCGCCCGCGAAGGCGGCGGCGAGCGCGGCGGCGACGCTCACGCTCGCCGTGACCACGAGCGGCCCGGCGGAGGCGGCGGCCTCGCGCCCGATGCGCCGCAGCAGCAGTGCCGCGGCGCCCGCGGCCGCGGCGAAACCGCTCGCCCCGCGCGGCCGCCGGCGCGTCATCTCAACCAGGCCGAGGGCCGAGAAGGGCAGGACCCGGGTCGGCGCCGGATCGCGTGCCAGCGCCGCCGCGAGGGCGTCGCTCACCCGCGCCCGGTCGGTGGCCGCGCGCAGCCTGAGGAAGTCGATCACGATCAGCCCGCCGATGCCGCGCAGCCGCAATTGGCGCGCGATCTCCTCGGCCGCCGCCAGATTGACCACGAGCGCCGTCGCCTCCCGCCCCTGGCCGGTCTCCGGCACACCCGAATTCACGTCAATCGCCGTGAGTGTCCTGCCCGCCTCGATCAGCAGATGGCCGCCGCCGGCCAACGGCACCTCGGGCTCGAGCGCGGCGCGGATCGCGCCCTCGACATCGGCGGCGGCAAACACGTCTTCGCCGGCGCCAGCGTGCGCCAGTCGCGAGGCGAGTTCGGGCATCGCCTCGGCGACGAACCGGCGCGCCGCGGCAAGTGCAGCGGCATCGTCGATGCGGATCGCCACCGCGCCCTCGCCGTGGGCGAGGATCGCGGCCACCACGGGGGACGGGGCGGCGTGGACACGGCATGGCGCGGACCCGGTCGCGGCCCGCTGCCGAAGCTCGGCTTCCGTCGCGGCCAGCCGGGCGGCCTCGGCGGCGATCGCCTCGGGCGCCGCCACGGCCGCGCGCGACCGCGCGATCACGGCCCCCGCCCCCGGCCAGGAAAGCGCCGTGAACAAGGCATCCAGCCGCTGGCGCGTGGCCTGATCCGGAATGCGCTGCGAGAGGTGGAGTCCGGCCTCACCCAGGACACGCACCAGGTAACGCCCTTCAAGCCTGACCGCGCCGGTCAGACGCGGCGCCTTTTCGTCCAGGGCCGGCGCCACCACCTGCACCAGAGCCGTCGCGCCCTCGACCGGGGCCGCGCCCGCCTCGCCGAGTGGCAGGAAGGCCAGGCGCTCGCCACCGATGTCGACGAAGGCCGCGGCCAGCTCGCGCCGCACGTTTGCCACGCGCCCCAGGAACACGTCGCCCACGGCCGGATCCGCCGCGGCCGGCTCCCACCACGCTTCAACCGTGCGCCCTGCCTCGACCAGGGCCCCCAGCACCACACCCGGCGCGATCGACAGCAGCAGCTCGGAATTGCGTGGGTCGGCGGCCATGGCTCACCCTCGGGGCGGAACGTAGCCCAGGCCGCCGAGCAGGGTCCAGGTCTCCGCCAAGGGCAGGCCGACCACGTTCGACGGCGAGCCGTTCACCTGCCGCACGAAGACCCCGGCGTGCCCCTGGATGGCATAGCCGCCCGCCTTGCCCCGCCACTCGTCGCCGACGACATAGGCGTCGATCTCGACGCCCGCCAACCGGCGGAACGCGACCACCGTGGTGACCAGCCGGGTATGGCAGCGCCCCGCCGGCGTCACCACCGCAAGCGCCGTGGTCACCCGGTGGCGCCGCCCGGAAAGGAGCGCGAGGCAGGCGCGCGCCTCGGCCGCGGTCGCGGGCTTAGGCAGGATGCGCCGGCCGCAGGCGACCACCGTGTCGGCGGCGAGGACGAAGGCGCCGGCATGGCGTGCAGCCACGGCTTTCGCCTTGGCGACTGCGAGGCGGAGGGCCGCTTGCCGCGGCAGCTCTCGCGGGCGCGGCGTCTCGTCCAATTCCGCGGGATCGACAACATCAGGCGGCAGCCCGACGCGGCACAGCAGATCGATGCGGCGCGGCGACGCCGACGCCAGCACCAGGCGGGGGCGCGTGCTCGCGGGTGTCGGGGCGGGGGGAGCGGCCACCGGCCGGGTGAGGTGCGCCGCTACTTGTGGCGGAAGGTGATCCGGCCCTTGGTCAGGTCATAGGGCGTGATCTCGACCGTCACATGGTCGCCGGCAAGGACCCGGATCCGGTTCTTGCGCATCTTGCCCGAGGTATGGGCCAGGATCTCGTGGTTGTTTTCGTCCAGAATCACACGAAACATCGCGTTGGGGAGCAGTTCCGTCACCGTCCCCGTGAACTCGAGAACTTCTTCCTTCGCCATTGTACCCCGGTGGTTGATCGTGGTTGCAGGATTGATGCTGGTTAAGCCGCCCGCGGTCAAGGCCGGGCCTGGACTTGGGCCCTAGCACCCGGAATCATGAAAAGCCGGGGCTAGACCTGGGGCGGGCCGAGGATCGCGAACCGGGCGCGGATGCGGCGCATCAGGCTGTCGCGCACTTCGCGATAGGCGCCGAGGCGCACGTCGCGGCTACCCTCCATCAGACTGGCGTCGAAGGTGTTCCAGAACTCGACCGTGCACGCCATGGTCCGGGTCATCTCGACCGCCGTGTGCTGGGCCTCCGGTGACAGCGAGACGATCAGGTCGAAGGAGGTGTCCTCGAGCTGCTGGAAGCTTTTCGGCTTGTGGCGGCTAGAGTCGATGCCGATCTCGTCCAGCACCAGGAGGGCGAAGGGATCGATCGCCTCGGTGCGCACGCCGCAGCTATCGACATAGATACGGTGGCCATAGAGAAACTTGGTGATGCCCTCGGCCATCGGCGAGCGAAGCGCGTTTAGGGTACAGGCGAAGAGGACGCTCGCGGGGCGCTCCGCCATCGCGCTCACGCGCGGATGTGCAGGACGCAGACCAGCGTGAACAGGCGCCGAGCGGTGTTCTCGTCCACGTCGAGGTCGGGACCGAGGCGCTGGCGCAACAGCTCCGAGCCCTCGTTGTGCAGCGCCCGCCGACCCATGTCGATCGCCTCGATCTGCGACGGGCTCGAGCGCTTGATGGCGTTGTAGTAGCTCTCGCAGATCGTGAAGTAGTCCTTCACGATGCGGCGGAACTGGCTCAAGGGAACCTGCAGGCAGGCGAGAGGATCACCGCTCTCGCGGGCGACGTCGATCACCAGCCGGTTCTCGCGAATGCTGAGATGCAGGGCATAGGGGCCGGGCTCGCCCGCGGCCAGGGCGCAGTGGTTCTCCTCGAGAAGATCGAAGATCGCCACCTTGCGCTCGTGCTCCACCTCGGCCGAGCGGCGCACGAAGGTCTGCTCGTCGAGGGTGACCCTGACGATGCGCTTGGCCGCCGCGCGGTCGTCCTCGGCCACGCGCGCCTATCCTCCCCGCCCGCCCGGAAGTCGGAGCGCGACCGAGAGCGCGTGGGCGCCGAGCCCTTCGACCTCGGCCAGAGCGACCGCCGCCGGGCCGAGCGCGGCCAGGCTTGCCGGGTCACAGCCGAGCAGGGTCGTGCGCTTCATGAAGTCCAGCACCGAGAGGCCGGAGGAGAAGCGCGCCGTGCGCGAGGTGGGCAGAACATGGTTCGGCCCGCCGACATAGTCGCCGATCGCCTCCGGCGTGTGGCGGCCGAGGAAGATCGCGCCGGCATGGCTGATGCGCTCGGCGAGGGCCGCGGGACCCTCCACCATGAGCTGGACGTGCTCGGGAGCGAGGGCATCGACCAAGGCCGGCGCCTCGGCCAGCGACGCAATCTGAATCACCGCGCCGTGCGCCTGCCAGCTCGCGCGCGCGATCGCGCCCCGCGCCATCCGGCCGAGCAGGCTTTCGACCGCGCCGCATACCGCCTCGGCCAGCGCCGGGTCGTCGGTGATCAGGATCGCCTGGGCGTCGGCGTCGTGCTCCGCCTGCGCCATCAGGTCGGCGGCGATCCAGGTGGGGTCCGAGCGACCGTCCGAGACCACCACGACCTCCGACGGGCCGGCGATCGCGTCGATGCCGACCCGGCCATAGACCTGCCGCTTGGCGGCCGCGACATAGGCGTTGCCGGGGCCGACGATCTTGTCGACCGCGGCGATGGTCGCCGTGCCATGGGCCAGCGCCGCCACCGCCTGGGCCCCGCCGATGCGGTAGATCTCGTGTACACCGGCAAGATCGGCCGCGGCCAGGACGTAGGGGTTGATCTCCCCGTCCGGCGCCGGCACCACCATGACCCGCCGCGGCACGCCGGCCACCCGGGCCGGCACCGCGTTCATCAGCACCGAGCTCGGATAGGCGGCACGCCCCCCGGGAACGTAGAGACCGACCGCTGGTACCGGGGCCCAGCGCGCCCCCAACCGGACGCCGAGGCTGTCGATCACGTCGATCGCCAAGGGCCGCTGGCGCTCGTGGAAGGCCGCGATCCGTTCGGCCGCGAAGATCAGCGCGGCGAGGACCGGAGCGGCGCAGGCGGCGCGCGCCGTGGCGATCTCGGCCGCGCCGACGCGCAGGCGATCCGCGGTCAGGTCGAACCGGTCGAAACGGCGGGTGTAGTCGAGCACCGCCGCATCGCCCCGCGCCGCCACGTCGGCGATGATGGCGGCGACTTCGGCCTCGACGTTCGCGCTCGCGCCCCTGCGGCCGGCGACCAGGGCCGCGAAGCAGGCGGCGAACGCCGGCTCCCCACTGTCCAGCCTAAGCGGCATCGAGCACTCCCCGCACGCGCTCGACCCAGGCGCCGACCGGGTGGGGGCGCGTCTTGAAGGCGGCACGGTTGACGATCAGGCGGCTGGTGACGGCGGCGATCTGCTCCACCTCGACCAGGCCGTTGGCGCGCAGCGTGTCGCCGGTCGAGACCAGGTCGACGATGCGCCGGCAGAGGCCGAGGGCGGGAACCAATTCCAGCGCCCCGTTCAGCTTGATGCACTCCGCCTGCACGCCGCGCGCGGCGAAGTGCCGGCGGGTGATCTCCGGGTACTTGGTGGCGATCCGGACATGGCTCCAGCGCCGTGGGTCGTCGTTGTGGGCGAGGTCGGCCGGCTCCGCCACCACCAGGCGGCAGCGGCCGACTCCGAGGTCGAGCGGGGCATAGACCTCGGGATAGTCGAACTCCATCAGCACGTCGTTACCGGCGACGCCGAGCTCGGCCGCGCCGAAGGCGACGAAGGTCGCCACGTCGAAGCTGCGCACGCGGATCACCTGCAAGCCGGGCACGTTGGTCGCGAACTGCAGGCGCCGCTCGGCGGGGTCGTGGAAGCCCGCCTCCGGCCGAATGCCGGCGCGCTCGAGGAGCGGCAGCACCTCGCCCAGAATGCGGCCCTTGGGCAGGGCCAATATCAGGTTGTCGTTGCGCATGGGCGTCCGCTAGTGGAGACGGTGACGGGGGCGAAGGCGGCTCGGCACCGGCGTCCCCAGGTCCTCGATCTGGCATGAAAGGGCGGCCACATCGAGGCGGATCGCGGCGCCGCCGGCGAATACCAGATCGATGATGCCACTGGTTTCGCCCGCGGTCGGCGTGAACGTGAGGGTCAGTAGCTCCAGCACCGCGGGCCCTGCGGTCTCGACGAGACCCCGTCGCCGCACCTGGAGCACATGTTCGAAGCGCACGGCAGCCCGCACCCGGTCGATGCGCCGACCGATCCGACCCCGCGGCCGGCGCTCCCAGCGGAAGCGGTCGAGCAGCAGCGCGAAGCGCCGCTCGCCCGGCACATAGGCCATGTCGGCGATGGTTGCGAGGGAATCCTGCACACAGGCCGCCGCCAGCAACAGCCCCTCCGGATCGACGGCGCGCAGCAACAGGGGCTCGTCGTTCACGGCCCGGGTCATTCCGGCAGCCGCTCGATGTCGGCGCCGCACTGGGCAAGCTTGGCTTCCAGCCGCTCGTAGCCGCGGTCGAGGTGATAGACGCGGTTGACGATGGTCTCGCCCTCGGCGGCCAGGCCCGCCAGCACCAGCGACATGGAGGCGCGCAAGTCGGTCGCCATGACCGGCGCCCCCTTCAGGCGCGGCACCCCGCGCACCAGCGCGCTGCCCCCGCGGACGTGGATATCGGCGCCCATGCGCGCCAACTCCGGCACGTGCATGAAGCGGTTCTCGAAGATGGTCTCGGTGATCATGGCGGCGCCCCGGGCGGTCGCCATCAGCGCCATGGCCTGGGCCTGCATGTCGGTGGGAAACCCGGGGAACGGCGCCGTGGTGAGGTCGACTCCCCGTACCTCCCCGCGGCGTGCGAGGACCCGCAGACCCCCGGCGATCGGCACAATATCCACCCCTGCCTCGGCGAGGGCCTCGACCAATGCGCCGATCAACTCGGGATCGGTGTCCAAGAGCCTGACATCGCCACCGGTGATCGCGGCGGCAATGGCGTAGGATCCGGTTTCGATGCGGTCAGGCAGGACGCGGTAGCGGCACCCGCCGAGGCGCGCCACGCCCTGGATGCGCAGCGTCTCGCTGCCGATGCCCGAGATCGCCGCCCCCATGGCTACCAGACAGCGGGCGAGGTCGCTCACCTCCGGCTCGCGCGCGGCGTTGCCGAGCACGGTTTCACCCTCCGCCAGGGCGGCCGCCATCAGCAGGTTCTCGGTCGCCCCGACCGAGACGATCGGCATCTGGAAATGCGCGCCGCGCAGGCCATGGGGCGCTTCGGCGACGATGTAGCCGTCCTGGAGCGTGATCGACGCCCCCAGATGCTCCAACCCCTTCAGGTGAATGTCGACGGGGCGCGTGCCGATGGCGCACCCCCCCGGCAGCGACACCCGGGCCCGGCGAAACCGGGCCAGCAGCGGCCCGAGCACCAGCACTGTCGCCCGCATCTTGCGCACCAGATCATAGGGGGCGGTGGTGTCGGTCACATCGGCGGCGCACAACTCGAGCGCGAGCGAGCCATCGCTGCCCTGCGTCTCGGTCACGGCGACGCCGAGCGCTTGCAGCAATCGGGCCAAGGTCGCGATGTCGGCGAGGCGCGGCAGATTGGACAGGACCAAAGGCTCGGCCGTCAGCAATGACGCCACCATCAGCGGCAGCGCCGCGTTCTTGGCGCCGCTGATGCGGATCTCGCCGCTGAGGGGTCGGCCCCCTCGGATGCGAATACGGTCCATGGGCAGGTCCTGGCCCGGTCGCGCCGGCGGCGCGCGTAACCTGCCGGCTCCGGGCAGCCGGCCGGTTGCGCTTTCTACTCCAAGCCGTCGGGTTTGAGAACTCGGGGCCCGAGGCTGGGCGCGGATTCGGCTGCCGGCGCGACTGGCGTGGTTGCCGCTTGCGCCCGCGACCGTGTCTTGCGGCGGCCCAGGTTGGCGCGGAGCGCCGCGGCCGAGCGGTCGCGGTCCGGCCGGCGGCCCTTTTTATCGGTATCGGCTGGTTCGGTATCGGCGGATTTCGGATCGGACACGTCGCTCGGCTCCGGCCACGGAAGGGGGCGATCCTCGGCGTCGGGGGAGGATACGTCAAGGCGGCGCCGTTGCGCGGTTGCCGGCAACGGTTAAGATCGGAGCTTGAAAGGATTTCAGCCATGGCCGTAGCCGCCGGCATCAGCAAACCGTCCGCCCGGCGCCATGGCGAGGGCGAGGAGCAGCCGATCTATGCCGCCCTCGACCTCGGCACCAACAATTGCCGCCTGCTGGTGGCCCGCCCGACGCGCCGGGGCTTCAGCGTGATCGACGCGTTCTCGCGCATCGTCCGGCTGGGCGAGGGGCTGGGGGGCGCCGGCAGCTTCTCGGACGCGGCGATCGACCGCACCCTCGCCGCGCTCCGGGTCTGCGCCGGCAAGGTCCGCCGCCACCGCGTGCGCCATTTGCGCGCCGTCGCCACCGAGGCCTGCCGCCGGGCAGCGAACGGCCCGATGTTCCTGCGGCGGGTGACCGCGGAGACCGGGCTCGAGATCGAGGTCATCACTCCGCAGGAGGAGGCACGGCTCGCCCTGGTCGGCTGCGCGCCGCTGCTGGATTTCGCCGGCGCCGGCCAGGCGCTGGTGTTCGACATCGGTGGCGGCTCGACCGAGCTGATCTGGATACGGCTCGGCGCAGACGGTCGCGCGGCCACCGAGGCGTGGACCTCTCTCTCCTGCGGCGTGGTCACCTTGGCCGAGCGTTTCGGCGGTGATCGCATCAGCGACGCCCAATATGCGGCCATGGTCGCCCATGTTGACGCGCTTCTCGGTCCCTTCGCCGAGTCCTCCGGCCTGGCCGCCGCGGCCGATGGCGGCCAGGTGCAGATGCTCGGCTCCTCCGGCACGGTGACCACCTTGGCCGGTGTGCACCTCGGCCTGCCACGCTACGACCGCGAGCGGGTCGACGGCACCTGGCTCACCTTTGCCGAGATCGACGCGGTCATCGGCTGGCTGCGCGGCGCGTCCTACGAGGAGCGGGCGCTGCATCCCTGTATCGGCCGGGCGCGCGCCGATCTGGTGGTGGCCGGCTGCGCGATCCTGGACGCAATCCGCCAGGCCCTGCCGGCCGGCCGCCTTCGGGTCGCCGACCGCGGCATCCGCGAGGGCCTGCTGTTCGGCATGATGGCCGCCACCGGGGTCGGCACGACCCCGATCGTGGTGTGAGCCGCCCAGCGTGAGCCGACCGCGCGGCCCCAGCGGCGGCAGCCGCCCGCTCAAAGTCCGGGTGCGGACCGCCAAGGGACGGCGGCTGTCCTCGACCCTCTGGCTCGAGCGGCAACTGAACGACCCCTATGTGCAGCAGGCGCGGAAGGACGGCTACCGCTCGCGCGCCGCCTACAAGTTGTTGGAACTGGACGAACGCTTCAAGATCCTGCGCCCGGGCGCACGGGTAATCGATCTCGGCGCGGCACCGGGCGGCTGGACCCAGGCGGCGGTCGAGCGCACCCGGGCGGACCTGCGCCACGGGCGGGTGGTGGCGATCGACATCACCGCCATGGAGGCGGTGGCCGGCGCGACCATCCTGGCCGGCGACGTGCGCGCGGAAGGTACCGCCGAGCTGCTGCGCGCCGCCCTCGGCGGCCCCGCCGACGTGGTCCTGAGCGACATGGCCGCGCCGGCGATCGGCGACGGGCCGACCGATTCGCTGCGCACCCTCGCCCTGGCGGAGGCCGCCTACGAGATCGCGCTCCAGCTTTTGAAGCCCGGCGGCAGCTTCATTGCCAAGGTGCTGCAGGGCGGCACCGAACGCGCGCAGCTCGCCCAGATGAAGCGCGCCTTCGCCGCGGTGCGCCACGCCAAGCCACCGGCGAGCCGGCGCGAATCGGCCGAAACCTACGTCGTCGCCATGGGCTTTCGCGCGCCGCCCCCGGAGGCCAAAGACCCCACTGAAAGCGGGGGGTGATCGGCCTTTGACATGGGCGGTTTTCGTGTATCATGCGCGCCACTCGGGACGGAGGCCGGCATGGAGATACGGGAAGCCCTCACGTTCGATGACGTGCTTCTCGTGCCCGCGGCGTCCGACGTAATCCCGACCGCGGTCGATACCCGGACCCGCCTCACCAAGTCGATCGAGCTCGATATTCCGCTCATCTCCGCCGCCATGGACACGGTGACGGAAGGCCCGCTCGCGATCGCCATGGCCCAGAACGGCGGCATGGGCGTGATCCATAAGAACCTCGGCGTCGAGCAGCAGGCGGACGAGGTCCGCAAGGTGAAGAAGTTCGAATCGGGCATGGTGATCAACCCGGTCACCATCGGCCCCGACCGCACCCTGGCCGATGCGCTCGAACTGATGACCCGCCACAAGATCTCCGGCATTCCCGTGGTCGACGGCAAGGCCGGCAACGGCAGCGCCGGGCGGCTGGTCGGCATCCTGACCAACCGCGACGTGCGGTTCGCCACCAACCTGCGCCAGAGGGTGAGCGAATTGATGACGCGGGAAGGCCTGGTCACCGTGCGCGAGGGCGTCGGCCTGGAGGAGGCCAAGCGCCTCCTGCACCAGCACCGCATCGAGAAGCTGCTGGTGGTGGACGACGCCTACCGGTGCATCGGCCTGATCACGGTCAAGGACATCGAGAAGGCCAACCGCCACCCGAGCGCCAGCAAGGACGACAAGGGGCGGCTGCGCGTCGCCGCCGCGGTCGGCGTCGGCGCCGACGGCCAGAAGCGGGCCGAGGCGCTGGTGGACGCCGAGGTCGACCTGATCGTAGTCGATACCGCCCACGGCCATTCGCGCCACGTGATCGACGCGGTCAGGGCGATCAAGAAACAGAGCAACCGCGCGCAGGTGGTGGCCGGCAACATCGCCACCCCCGATGGCGCTCGCGCCCTGATCGATGCCGGCGCGGATGCGGTGAAGTGCGGCATCGGCCCGGGCTCGATCTGCACCACGCGCGTCGTCGCCGGCGTCGGCATGCCCCAGTTCTCGGCCCTGCTCGAGGTGGTGGAGGTGGCGCGCAAGGCGGACGTGCCGGTGATCGCCGACGGCGGCATCCGCTTCTCCGGCGACCTCGCCAAGGCGATCGCCGCCGGCGCCGACTGCGCCATGATCGGCTCCCTCCTCGCCGGCACCGACGAGGCGCCGGGCGAGGTCTATCTGTTCGAGGGCCGCTCCTACAAGGCCTATCGCGGCATGGGCTCGCTCGGCGCCATGGCGCGCGGCTCCGCCGACCGCTACTTCCAGCAGGAGATCTCCGAGACCATGAAGCTGGTGCCGGAGGGGGTGGAGGGGCACGTCCCTTACAAAGGTCCGGTATCGGCTGTGCTGCACCAGTTGATCGGCGGCTTGCGCGCCGCCATGGGCTACACCGGCAACCGCCGCATCGCCGAGATGCAGACGCGCTGCACCTTCCGCCGCATCACCGGCGCGGGCCTGCGCGAGAGCCACGTGCACGACGTGGCGATCACGCGCGAAGCCCCCAACTACCGGCCGGTCTGAGGGGCGGGCGCTTGGCGCAAGCGCTGCGCCGCCGCAGAGGCCCCCTGAGCAGGAAGCGATGACCGACCGGGTCCTGATCCTCGATTTCGGCTCCCAGGTCACCCAGCTGATCGCGCGGCGGGTGCGCGAGAGCGGAGTCTATGCCGAGATCATTCCCTTCAACGCCGCGCCCGAGCGCATCAAGGCCTTTGCGCCCAAGGCGATCATCCTCTCGGGCGGCCCCGCCTCGGTGACCACGGCGAAGGCCCCGCGCGCCCCCGACATCGTCTTCTCCTTGGGCGTGCCGGTGCTCGGCATCTGCTACGGCCAGCAGACCATGTGCGAACAGCTCGGCGGCGCCGTCGAGGGCTCCAGCCACCGCGAGTTCGGCCGCGCCTTCGTCGCCGTGACC
>SHWA01000047.1 GCA_009693995.1 Alphaproteobacteria bacterium
CCAGCAGAAGCTGGTGGTCGCCGCCCTGGCGGAGGAGCTGACCGCCGACCCGGCGTCCCCGGTCCTCGGCAATCCGAAGGGCGACGTGACGGTGGTCGAGTTCTCGGACTATCGCTGCGGCTACTGCAAGAGCGTGCATCCAACCCTGATGGAGCTCCTGAAGCGCGACGGCAACGTACGGCTGGTGATCAAGGAGTTCCCCATCCTCGGTCCCGAATCGGTCGAGGCGGCGAAGGCCGCGCTCGCCGCCAACCGCCAGGGGAAATTCGCCGCCGTCAACGAACGACTGATGGCGTTCAAGGGCCAACTGACCCGCGACGCGATCCTGCAGGTGGCCCGCGAGGCCGGGGTCGACGTGAAGCGCCTGCAAGCCGACATGGAAGCGCCTGAGATCATGCAGGCGCTGCAACGCAACCGCAAGCTGGCCAGCAAGCTCGAGATCAACGGCACCCCCGGCTTCGTCATCGGCCAGAAAGTGGTGCCGGGCGCCATCCCCCTCGAACAGTTCGAGGAATTGGTGAAGGCCGCCCGCGCGCGGCTCTGATACCCCTTTTCTTGTCGCTCCGCCGCCGGTCCGATACGATCCCCTGCCCGTGACTGCGGCGGCCGGTCGGCCGGCGCCTGGCTGGGCGCCCCCCGACCGGGCGAGCGAGGAACAAATATGACCGCGATCGCGGCGAACGCCGGCTGGCGCATCGGCATCGATGTCGGTGGCACCTTCACCGACTTCGTGCTGACCAACGCCGAAGGCGCCATCCGGGTGCTGAAAGTGCCCTCGGTCCCGACCGACCCCGCGCGGGGCGTGATGAATGGCCTCGGCCTCGCCGCCGAGATGCTGGGGCTCAGCCTTGGCGAGCTGCTCGCGCGCTGCGCGATCCTGGTGCACGGCTCCACCATCGCCACCAACACGCTGTTGGAGAAGAAGGGCGCCACGGTCGGCATGCTGACCACCCGCGGCTTCCGCGACAGCCTGGAGATTCGCCGCGGCATCCGCGAGAACCCCTGGGACCATCGCACCCCCTATCCAGAAGTCCTGGTGCCGCGGTATTTGCGCCTGCCCGTGAGCGGACGGTTCGACCGGCAGGGGCGCGAGGTGGAGCCGCTGAACGAGGCGGACATCCACACCGCGCTCGCCACCTTCCGCGAGGAGGGGGTGGATTCGATCGCCATCTGCCTGATCAATTCCTTCCTCGATCCCGCCCACGAGCGGCGCGCGGCCGAAGTGGTGCGCGAGAACTGGAACGGGCGCTGGCTCTCGGTCTCCGCCGAGATCACACCGATCATGGGCGAGTACGAGCGTGGCTCGACTGCGGCCATGAACGCCTATGTGGCACCCCGGACCGTCGGCTACCTGCTCGCCCTCGACGCCGAACTCGGCAAGCAGGGCCTGCCGCAACGGATGCTCCTGATCCAGAACAACGGCGGGGCGATTCCGGTGGCGCAGGTGGCGACCAAGCCGGTGACGCTGCTGCTCTCGGGCCCGGCGGCCGGCGTCGGCACGCTCGAGTACTTCAGCCGCGCGATCGGCTCCGACAACCTGATCTCGATGGAGATCGGCGGCACCAGTTGCGACGTGATCCTGATGAGCGAGGGTCGGGTCGCGGTCTCGGACCAGCTGACGGTCGCCGGGTACCACCTGGCGGTCCCCTCGGTCGAAGTGCACACCATCGGCGCCGGTGGCGGCACCATCGCCGGGGTGGACGAGGGCGGGCTGCTGTTCGTCGGCCCGCGTGGCGCCGGCGCCAGTCCCGGGCCGGCCGCCTATGGCCTGGGTGGCGCCGACCCGACCTCGACCGATGCCCAACTGGTGCTCGGGCGGATGAAGCCCGGACCCTACGCCGGCGGCTCGGTGACCCTCGACGGCGCCAAGGCCCGCGCCGCGGTCGCCGAGAAGGTGGCGCGCCCGCTCGGCATCGACGTGGAGGCGGCCGCGGCCGGCATGATCCGGCTCCTCGAGCAGAACCTGCTGCACGCGGTGCAGCGCATCTCGATCGAGCGCGGCCACGATCCCAGGCGCTTCACCCTGGTCGCCTGTGGCGGCGCCGGCCCGATGCACGGCGCGACGGTGGGGCGCATGCTGGGGTGCCGCCGGGTCTATGTGCCGCGCCTCTCGGGCGTGTTCTGCGCGCTCGGCATGCTGCATTCCAACGTGCGCCACGACTTCATGCGGGTCTATCTCGACCGGCTCGCCGAAGCCGAGCCTAAGGCGATCGAACGCGTCTTCGCTGAGCTGGAGACCCAGGCGAACGCCGCGCTCACCACCGACGGCTTCGCCGCGGCCGACCGCCGCCTGACGCGCCAGATCGATCTGCGCTACATCGCCCAGCAGTTCGACGTGCGCGTCACCCTGGACAGCGCGAACCAGGATCCGGCCGCGATCCGTGCCGCCTTCGAGCACGAGCACGACCGGCTGTTCGGCCACCATCAGCCAGGCGGCATCGTCGAGATCACCAAGCTCAGGGTGGTCGGCATCGGCATCTTGCCGCCGCTGCCCCATGCCGAGGCGGCGCCGGCAGTGGCGGATTCGCGCGCGGTCGAGCGGCGGCGCTGCTACCTGGACGCGGCGCGCGGCTTCGCCGAGGTGCCGGTCCATGCCGGCGCCAGCCTCGCCCCGGGGCACAGGCTCCAGGGTCCGCTGCTGATCGAGGAGCTGACCACGACCGTGTTCGTGAATGCCGGCGACTCGCTCGAGGTCGATGCGTCCGGCAATTTCCTGATCCATCTGGCCCCCGCGTGAAGGAGACGACCGTGACCCTCGACCCCATCAGCCTCGCCCTGGTGCAGAACCGGCTCGATCATGTCTCGCAGCAGATGGGCTGGGTGATGATCCGCACCTCGCGCAGCCCGATCTTCAACCAGAGCCACGACTTCTCGTGCTTCATCACCGACGCGGCGGGAGTGCTGGTCTCCCAGGCCGACGGGATTCCGATCCATACCGGTGGCGGCGGCTTCGCCGTGCGCGCCCTGCTCAAGGAGTTCGGCGGCCGGATTCGCGAGCAGGACGTGTTCCTGCAGAACGATCCCTACACCGCCGGCGGCAACCACCTGCCCGATTGGGTAATCGCGCGGCCGGTGTTCGTGGCGGGGCGCCTGGTCGCCTTCGCCTGCAACCGGGCGCACCAGTCCGACATCGGCGGCGGCGCCGCCGGGACCTACAATGCCGCCGCGACCGAGATGTTCCACGAAGGCATCCGTCTGCCCGTCCTCCGCCTGGTGGAGGCGGGGGTGATGCGGGACGACCTGTGGCAGCTCCTGATGATCAACACCCGCACGCCGGAGCTCCTCGACGGCGACCTGCGCGCCATGCTGGGCGCGACCCAGATCGGGGCGGAGCAGGTGCAGGATATGATCGCCGGCCTCGGCATCGAGGAGGCCATGGCCTACTTCGCCGGGATTCTCGAACACGCCCACCGCCGCATGAGCCAGGCGATCGAAAGCCTCCCCGCCGGCGTCTATCTCGGCGAGGATTTCATGGACGACGACTGCTTCGACCCCATCCACGTTCCCATCAAGGTCAAGATCACGGTCCAGGCCGAGCGCATGACGGTCGACTTCACCGGCACCGGACCCCAGGTCAAGGGCTTCAAGAACTCCTCCGTCGCCAACACCTATTCCGCGGTCTATACCGCCCTCTCCGCCTTCTTCGACCATCGCATTCCGCGCAACGAAGGCACCTTCCGCGGCGTGCGCATCATCGCGCCCGAGGGCAGCGTGGTGAACGCGCGGGCGCCGGCGGCGATGACCATGAACACGGTCTTTCCGGCACATCAGATCATCAAGGCCTGCTGGCGGGCGCTCGAGCAGGGCGACCCGGCGCGGAGCTGCGCCGCCTGGGGGCCGAACTCGCTTCCGACCTCGGCGGGGCGGAAGGCGAACGGCGAGACCTTCGTCATGTACCATTGGGGCGCCAATTCCAGCGGCGGCGCGGTCAAGGGCCGCGACGGGTTCCAGCAGATTGGGCCGATGATCACCCTCGGCGGCCTGACCATCCCGAATGTCGAGATCTACGAGCAACTCTACCCGGTGTACATCCTGCGTCATGAGTTCCGCTGCGACGCCTCCGGCGCCGGCGAGTTCCGCGGCGGCAACGCGGTGCACTACGCCGTCTACAACGAGACCGAGGCGGAGTACTCGTTCCGCGCCGAGGGGACGCGCACGCCCAACAGCTACGGCGCCAACGGCGGGCGCATGGGGGCGCAGGGCCGGGTCGAGGTGTGGCCCGACGGCGGCGTTTCCTTCCGCCCGCCGGCCTACGCGCAGCTTCACTTGCCACCGAACCGGCTGGAGGTGGACACCCCGGCCGGCGGCGGCTGGGGCGACCCCCTGAGGCGCCCGCCCGAACGGGTGGTGCGCGACGTGCGTGACGGTGTGGTCAGCGAAGGCGTCGCGCGCGATACTTACGGCGTGGTCCTGGCGCCCGGCCGCCGCGCCGCCGACCTGGCGGCCTCCAAGGCCCTGCGCGAGCGCCTGCGCGTGGTTGCCGCCGGCCACGCCGACTGACGGAAGACGACGATGCTCGACCCGATCACCCTGGCACTCACCCAGAAGCGGCTCGATCACATCTCGCAGCAGATGGGCTGGGTGATGATGCGCACCTCGCGCAGCCCGATCCTCAGCCAGAGCCACGACTTCTCGTGCTTCATCACCGACGGCGCCGGCAGCCTGGTCTCCCAGGCGGACGGGATCCCGATCCACTCCGGCGGCGGCGGCTTCGCGGTCCGCGCCCTGCTCAAGGCGTTCGCCGGCCGGGTCGAGCCGGACGATGTGTTCCTCCTGTCCGATCCCTTCGTCGCCGGCGGCAACCACCTTCCCGACTGGGTGATCGCGCGCCCGGTGTTTGCCAACCATCAGTTGATGGCTTTCGCCTGCAACCGGGCGCACCAGTCCGACATCGGCGGCGGCGCCGCCGGCACCTACAACTCGTCGGCGACCGAGATTTTCGAGGAGGGCATCCGCCTGCCGGCACTCCGCCTGGTCGAGCGCGGCAAGATGCGGGAAGACCTGTGGCAGTTCCTGCTGCTCAACTCGCGCACCCCCCAGCTCCTCGACGGCGACCTGCGTGCCATGATGGGCTCGGCGCGCATCGGCGCCGAGCAGATCACCACCCTGATCGAGAGCCTGGGGCTGGCGACGGCGGCGGAATACTTCGCCGGCATCATGGGTCATGCCGAGCGGCGCCTCAGGGCCGTGGTGGATGCCTTGCCGCGCGGCGTCTACCGCGGCGAAAGCCGGTACGACGACGACTGCTTCGATCCCGTCGATCTCCGCATCCGCGTGACCCTGACAGTGGATGAGCGCGGCCTGACCTTCGATTTCACCGGCACCGACGCGCAGCTGCGCGGCTTCAAGAACTCCTCGATCGTCAATACCCATTCCGCGGTCTACACTGCGGTTACCACCTTCTTTTCACCGGACATCCCGCGCAACGAGGGCACTTTCCGTCCCATCCGCCTGATCGCGCCCGAGGGCAGCATCGTCAACCCGCGCCTGCCGGCGGCAACCACCATGTGCACCCTGTTTCCGACCTTCCAGATCATCCACGCCTGCTGGCAGGCCCTCGCCCACACTGCCCCAGACCGCGCCATCGCCGGCTGGGGACCGTCGGTCTTCCCGATCACCGCCGGCCTGCACCGCAACGGCGAGACCTTCGTCATGTACCATTGGGGCTGCAACTCCGGCATCGGCGGGGTCGCGGAACGCGACGGCTTCGACCTGTTCGGCCCGATCCCGACCTTCGGCGGGCTGATCATTCCGAATGCGGAGACCGACGAGCAACTCTATCCGGTGCACATCCGCCGCCAGGAATTGCGCGCGGATGCCGCCGGCGCCGGACAGTTCCGTGGCGGCACCGGCGCCGACTACGAGGTGGATGTGCTGGTGCCGACCGAGGTCACCTTCCGCGCCGAGGGCCTGCGCAGCGCCAACACCTACGGCGTCGCCGGCGGCCTGCCCGGCGTCATGGGCCGCATGACGGTGACCCCGGCGGGTGGGGAAACACAGCCCGCCCCGACCTATGGTGTGCGCCGCTTTCCGCCGCTCCGGGTGACCGTGGCCTCGCCCGCCGGCAGCGGCTATGGCGATCCGCTGCGGCGCGACCCCGCCCGGGTGCTGCGCGACGTGCGCGATGGCATCGTGAGTGCGGACGCGGCCAAACGCGACTATGGCGTGGTGATCGCAGCCGGCGGACGGACCCTGGATGCGCCGGCGACCACGGCGCTGCGCGCGCGCCGGGCCGCGGAGCGCGCCGCCGCCGAGTGATGACGGTACCGCGGGGGACAAGCGACTTTACCGGGCGCGTGGCGATCGTCACCGGCGGCGGCCAAGGGATCGGCCGGGCAATCGCGACGGCGCTCCTCGCCCGGGGCGCGAGCGTGGTACTCGCGGAGATCGACTCGGCGGCCGGTCGACAAGCGGCGGCCGATCTCGCGGCCCTCGGCCCGGTTGCATTGGTCGCGACCGATGTGGCCGAGGAAGCCTCGGTCGTGGCCATGGTGGCCGCCGCCCTTGCCCGCTTCGGCCGGATCGATGCGCTGGTGAACAACGCCGCGACCCGGGCGCCGGCTGCGCTGGAGGAGCTGTCGCTGGCGGCGTGGAACCGCGTGATCGCGGTCAACCTCACAGGGGTGTTCCTGACCGCGAAACACGCCGCGCCACATCTGAGCGCTGCGGCGGCCGGCGCCATCGTCAACATCGCCTCGACCCGGGCGCTCCAGTCGGAGGCCGGCACCGAGGCCTACAGCGCGTCCAAGGGCGGCGTGGTGGCACTCACCCATGCCCTGAGCCTCAGCCTGGGGCCGGCGATCCGGGTCAACTGCATCAGCCCCGGCTGGATCGAGGTCGGCGACCGCCGCCACGGCGAGCGGCGCGCGAGCCCGAGCCACAGCGAGGCTGACCGTGCGCAGCATCCCGTCGGCCGGGTCGGGGTGCCCGAGGACGTGGCAAGCCTCGCCTGCTATCTGCTCGGGCCGGAGGCCGGCTTCATCACCGGCGCTAATTTCGTAGTCGATGGCGGCATGACGCGAAAGATGATCTATGTCTAGTGTCCCGACCCCGAAATTCGTTTCACGAATTTCGGAATGAAGGGGCCACTATGTATTTGCATCGAGTGGCCTGCTTATCCCAGAAATTCGCAAACGAATTTCTGGGGCAGGACACTAGGCGCGCCCGGGAGAGGAGTACCCATTGAGCCCGAAGCCCCATATTCAGGTCCAGAATGTGCTCAGGCTGATCGCCCTCAGCGGCCGCCCGGCCATGAACACGGTCTCCGCCGTGGAGGCACGCCGCCTGCACAAGATGGGCGTGAAGGCCGCAGCCGGCACGCCGCCCGAGATGGCGAGCGTGCGCCAGTTCACGGTCCCGACGCCGAGCGCGCCGATTCCCGTCCGCCTCTACCGACCGCAGGGAGCCGTCGGGGATGCGCTGCCGCTCGTTGTCTATTTCCATGGCGGCGGCTGGGTGATCGGCGACCTCGACACCCATGACGCGGTCTGCCGGGGCGTCGCCGATGCCTTCGGCGGCCTGATCCTGAGCGTCGAGTATCGCAAGGCGCCGGAGGCGCCGTTCCCGGCGGCGGTGGAGGACTGCTGGGCCGCGACCCGCTGGGCGGCGGCCCATGCCGCCGCCATCGGCGCCGACGCGGCGCGGCTCGCCGTCGGCGGCGACAGTGCCGGGGGCAATCTCGCCGCGGTGGTCTGCCAACTCGCCAAGACAGCAGGCGCGCCCCGCATCCGCTTCCAGTCGCTGGTTTATCCGGCGGTCGACATGACCATGGGCTTTCCCTCGGTCAAGGCCATGGGCCAGGACTACAACCTGACCGAGGCGCTGATGGTCTGGTTCATCGACCAGTACCTGGGCACCGCGGACCGGCGCGATCCGCGCGCCTCGCCGTTGTTCGCCGCCGATCTCTCGGGCCTGCCGCCCGCGCAGATCCTGACCGCCCGCTTCGATCCGCTGCACGATGAAGGCAAGGCCTATGCCGAGGCACTACGTGGCGCCGGCGTGCGGGTCGCGTACCACTGCTACGAGGACATGATCCACGCCTTCGTCAACATGCCGGGCTTCATCGACGCCGGACGCGAAGCGCACACCCGCGTCGGCCTGGCGCTCCGGGAAGCGCTCGGTTGACCTCGGGGCGGCGCGGGGTCGCGGACGCTGGCGCGACCCCTGGAATCCCGCTAGAAGGTCGGCGGGCCGCGGCCGACCCGATACGGAATCCAGAGGGCGGGGCATGAAACCGAGCAATCTCCTGATCATCATGTCGGACGAGCACAGCCGGGCCCTTTCCGGCTGCTACGGTCATCCGATCGTGCAGACGCCGAACATCGACGCCCTCGCCCGGCGTGGGGTGCGGTTCACCGACGGCTATACCAACTCGCCGATCTGCGTGCCGGCGCGGGCGATCTTCGCGGTCGGCAAATACAATTGCCAGGTCGGCTATTGGGACAACGCCGATCCCTACAAGGGCGAGATTCCGAGCTGGCACCATGTGCTGCGCGAGCACGGCCACCGCGTGGTCTCCATCGGCAAGCTGCACTTCAGCCGCCCCGAGGACGACCACGGCTTCAGCGAAGAGATCGTGCCCATGCACGTGGTGCAGGGCGTCGGCGATCTCATGGGCCTGATCCGCGAGGACCTGCCGCGCCGCGGCGGCTCCTGGAAGCTGGCCAAGATGGCGGGGCCGGGCGAGTCCTCCTATACCGTCTACGACCGTGAGATCGCGGCCAGGGCGCAGGTGTGGCTGCACGACGAGGCGCCCAAGTACCGCGACCGGCCTTGGTGCCTGTTCGTCTCCTTCGTCTGCCCGCATTTCCCGCTGACGGCACCGCCCGAGTTCTACTACCGCTATCCGCACGACAAGCTGCCGATGCCCAAGCTCTACGCCAAGCACGAGCGGCCCGACCATCCCTTCATCCAGGAGTACGCGGCCAGCATCTGCTATGACGAGTTCTTCGACTCCGAGGCCGCGGTGAAGCGGGCGATCGCCGGCTATTATGGGCTCTGCAGCTTCCTCGACGACAACATCGGCCAGGTGTTGCGCGCGCTCAAGGAATGCGGCCTGAGCGACAACACCCGCATCATCTACACCAGCGACCACGGCGACAATCTGGGGGCCAGGGGTCTTTGGGGGAAGTCCAACCTCTACGAGGAGCCGGCCGGCGCGCCCATGATCGTGGCCGGACCCGGCGTGCCGCAGTGGCGCATCAACCGCACGCCGGTCAGCCATGTCGACGTCTATCCCGCGGTGCTCGAATCCATGGGCATCCCCTTCGACAACCGCAAGGGCGAGTTTCCCGGCGAGTCGCTGTTCCAGATCGCGACCCGCGACCAGCCAGACCGATTGGTCTTTTCCGAGTACCACGCCATGGGCTCGACCTCGGGCGCGTTCATGATCCGGCACGGGCACTACAAATACGTCCACTACGCCAAGTTCCGCCCGCAGTTGTTCGATCTCGCGGCCGACCCCGAGGAGCGGCACGACCTCGCCGGTGATCCGGCGAACTCCGCCCTGATCGAGACCTGCGCGGCGAAACTGCGCACGATCTGCGATCCGAGCGAGGTCGATGCCCGCGCCAAGCGGCGGCAGATCGCGATGCTGAACGCCGCCGGCGGGCGCGAAGCCGTGATCAAGCGTGGCGACTTCGGCTTCACTCCGGCTCCCGGCGTCGCCGCCGACTTCCAGTAGCCGCAGCCCGCGCGGGCCGTGATCGCCGCTCTTAGAGCGCGGCCCGCGTTCGTCATCGGTACGATGTTCGCGACCGGCGTCCTCGCCATGAGCGGCTCGGTCGCGTTCCCGGCGCTGCTGCCGGAGTTCCAGGACATCTGGGGCCTCGCCAATGCCGACGCCGGACTGATCAGCGGCGTCTTCTTTGTCGGCTATGTCGCCACGGTGCCGATCGCGACCGCCCTGACCGACCGCATTCCCGCCCGGCACATGGTGCTGGCGGGCCTGGTGCTGAGCGCGGTTGCCAATGTCGGCTTCGGCGCGTTCGCCGAGGGACTGTGGAGCGCCTGCCTGTGGCGCGCGCTCCTCGGCGCCGGCTTCGCCGGGGTCTACATGCCGGCCATCAAGGCGGTATCCGACACCTTGCCCGCGGGCCTCCAGGGGCGCGGCGTCGCGTTCCTTACCGCTAGTTTCGCCTTCGGCAACGGCACCTCGTTCCTGTTCACCGGCCTCGCCAGCGAGGCGTTCGGCTGGCGCGCGGGCTTCGCCCTGCTCGCCCTCGGCCCGGTGATCGGCATGGTGCTGGCGCTCGTCGCCCTCGCCCCCGTGGCACCGGCGACGCGGCGGGTGGCGAGCAGTCTGCTCGACTTCCGCCCGGTGCTGAAGAACCTGCGCGCGCTCGGCTACATGCTCTGCTACGGCCTGCACAACCTGGAATCGTCCACCATGCGCGCCTGGACGGTCGCCTATCTGGTGTTCGCGGCCAGCCACCAGGAGACCGGCAGCGCCGTCGTCGCGCTGTCACCGACGCTGTTCGCGACCGTGATCAACGTCGCCGGGCTGCCCGCGATCCTGCTGGCGCAGGAGGCGGCCGCCCGCATCGGCCGGCGCCCGGTGGTGGCCGCGATCATGCTGGGATCGGCCGGCACAGGGGTCCTGCTCGGCGCGCTTCCGGCAGCGCCGGCGCTGCTGCTCCTGCCGCTGTTGCTGGTATGGGGATTCCTGGTGCCGGCCGACTCGGGCACCATCAATGCCGGCCTGGTGGCCGTGGCCGAGCCGGCGCGGCGCGGCGCCACTCTCGGCCTGCACGCGGTGGTCGGCTTCAGCGGCGGCTTCCTCGGCCCGGTGGTGTTTGGCGCCGCGCTCGACCTGATGGGCGGCGCCTCTCAGCAGAGTGCGTGGGTGGCCGCGTTCGCGACCATCGCGGCGCTGGCCACGATCGGACCGGTGGCCCTCTTTCTGCTCGACCGCCCGCGAAGGTGACGCTCAGCCGTGGGGGGTGAGGACCTGGCGCACCACTTCGCCGCGCGCCAGGCGGTCGAAGCCGACGTTGATCTGATCGAAGCCGATGGTCGCCGAGCGCAGCCGGTCCACGGGCAACTTGCCGCGCAAGTAGAGTTCGGCGAAGCGCGGGATGTCGCGCTCGGCGTGGCAGCCGCCCATGTAGCTGGCGAGGATCGAGCGCGCCTCGATCACGAACTTCATGTGCGGAAACGTGAAGGTCTGACCCTCCGCCGACATGCCGGCGGTGACGGTGACGCCGCCGCGCGCGCAGACGTCATAGGCCACCTGCAACGCCTTCACCGAGCCGGCGGTCTCGAAGGCGTAGTCGACGCCACCCCCGGTCGCCGCCCGCACCTTCTCGGCGCACGCCGGATCGGAGGCGAGGAAGCCGTCGGTCGCGCCGAGCGACTGCGCCAGCTCCAGCTTCTTCTCGTTGATGTCGATGGCGACGATCCGCGCCGCGCCGGCGACCACGCAGCCGAGGAGTGCGTTGAGTCCGACCCCGCCCAGGCCGACCACGGCCACGGTGGCGCCGACCGGGACCCGGGCCGTGTTCACCACCGCGCCCACGCCCGTCATCACCGCACAGCCGTAGATCGCGGCGATGTCGAGGGGGAGCCGCTTGTCCACCTTCACCGCCGAGCCGCGGTAGACCACGGCATATTCGGCGAAGCCGGAGACGCCGCTCTGGTGATTGAGTTCCACGCCGTCCTTGCGGATGCGGCGGAAGCCGGTCTGCAGCGTGCCGTTGTTGCGCGCCTCGAAGCCCGAGGCGCACAGGTTTGACCGCCCCGACACGCACGGCTTGCAGTGGCCGCAGGAGGGCACGAAGGCCATCACCACATGGTCGTCGACCTTGATGTCGTGCACGCCGCGCCCGACCTCGCGCACGACGCCGGCGGCCTCGTGACCCATCACCATGGGCAGCTTGCGCTTGCGCTCGCCCTTGAGCACGGCAAGGTCCGAATGGCACAGGCCGCCGCCCCGGATCTCGATCAGGAGCTCGTTCTCGCCGGGCGCCTCGATGTCCACCCGCTCGATCTTGAGCGGCTGGCTGGTGGCGAAGGGCTCGGGCAGGCCGTGCTCGTAGAGAACGGCGGCGGTCATCTTCATGGGCGTCTGTCCTCTCTCGGCTGGCCGCGGGCTTCGCCCGGCCGGCGGGCCTCGGCTATGATCCTGGTAGCAGAAACCGGGCGGCGATCAAGCCACCCGTTCGCCGCCGAGGAGCGCCCGATGCCGAACCCGGAACCCTACGACGTCTACTGCATCCGCTACGCCACCAACCCGCGCCGCCTGAAGAGCCACAACCACCTGCTGTCCGACCCCCATGACGGGCCGGAGCCGATCGACTTCTTCGTCTGGGCAGCGGTGAACGACAAGCGGCGCGTCCTCCTCGACATCGGCTTCACCGAGCCGAGCTCACGCGAGCGCGGCCACGACTGGCTGCGGTGCCCGGTGCAGATCCTGACCGACCTCGGCCTGCACCCGGAAAGCTTCCAGGACGTGGTGATCTCGCACATGCACTGGGATCATACCGGCAACTTCGACCGCTTCCCCAAGGCCCAGCTTCACATCCACGACCGCGAGATGGCCTACGTCACCGGCCGCCACATGCGCCACGCGGCGCTGCGCCGGCCGGTGCGGGTCGAGGACGTGCTCGGCGTCGTGCGCAAGGTGTTCGCGGAGCAGGTGAGCTTCCACGATCAGCCGACCGAGCTCGCCCCCGGCATCGAGCTGCACCCGATCACCGGCCACACGCCTGGCCACATGGTGCTCCGCGTGTGGACGCGGCGCGGCTGGGTGGTGCTCGCCTCCGACGCCATCCACATCATGCGCAACGTGTGGGAGAAAAACCCGTTCCCGGTGCTCTACAACGTCGCTGACCTGATCGAGGGCTGGACCAAGATCGACCGCCTGGCGAGCTCGCCCGACCACATCATCCCCGGCCACGACCCGCTGGTGATGCAGCTCTATCCGGCGGTGCGCGGCTTCGACGGCTTCGCGGTCCGCCTCGACGCCGACCCGCGCAAGTAGCGCCCGGCTCAGTCGCCGGCGATCGCGCGCAGGACGGGGAGGAGGTAGGTGCGGAACCGCTCCGGATTCTCGCTCATGGGGAAGTGACCGAGGCCCTGCATTACCGTCGCCTTGGCCCCCGGAATGCGCGCGGCCGTCGCCTGGGTGTCGGCGCCGGTGACCGAGAAGTCGTACTCGCCGGTCAGCAGGTAGACGGGGCAGCGGCTGGTGTCGATGTGGGGCGTCTCCCGGCTGTAGTCGGCCTCTTCGAAGAAGTAGTGCAGATCGCCTTTGAACACGCCCGGACCACCCTGCATGTAGTGCCACATGGTCTCCCACCGCCTGGCCGCCGGACTGGTCGGGGCCATGTTGCCACTGACATGGGCCGCCGCCGCCTCGCCGCCATGAATCTCCGAGTGGTGCAGCCAACTCAGGTCGTACCAGCCGGCGGTGGTATCCTTGCTCTCGAGACCGATCACCGCGCGGAAGGTGGCGGCGTCGCGATAGGCAAGGTGGAGCACGATCCGCCCGCCCATGGAGCAGCCCATCACCACCGGTCGCCGCAGGTCGAGGGCGCGGCAGACGGCGAGGATGGTCGCGCGGTAGGTCGCGGTGGTCAGGCGGTAGTCGCGGTCGCGCCAGCCTGGGGGTGGGTTCGACTTGCCGTGCCAGGGCATGTCGAAGGCGATCACGCGGAAGCGGGCGGTGACCTCGGCATCGTTCAGCAGGTGCCGCCACTGCCGCGCGTCCGACCCGGCGGTGTGCAGGCAGAGGAGCGGAATGCCCGACCCCGCCTCCTCGCAATAGATGCGGCACGGGTCGCCTGCGATCTCCAGGTTCAGGTAGCACCCCAAGATCGGCTCGATCATGGCCGTGTCAGCTCCGCGGCAGGCGCCTCGGCGCCGCCATGATGTCCTTCAGCCATTGCAGATAGGCCATCAGCCGCCGGCGGTCGCCTTCCAGGGTCATGGTGCCGGCCTTGAGGATCGCCATCAGGTCGTGGTGGCCGGGCGCGGGTACCGGCTGCCAGAAGGCGGACCAGGCCTCCAGGCTGCCGCGGACGCCGAAATCGAAGGCGGTGGCGCCGCGCTCGATGGCGACGATCCGCCCTGATTCGATGCGCAGCACTGCGTCTGCAGCGCCGACGCCGACCAGAATGCCGCCGGTGAAATGACTGCCGCGGCGCACGTGCGCCGGATCTCCGTTGAGGAGCGCGGGCAGGGCCGAGAGGGCAACCGCCGCAAAGGCGGCCGAGTCGGCTGAATTGGTCATCCCCGTCCCCCGCCATGGGTGACATCGCTCCTACGACGGGATCGGGCGAGGGTCAAGATAGGGCCGAACCCGCAAGCGTCGGGTCGCTGTCACACGGGTGTCATCGAACTGAAGTATTGAGCGTCACCGACCGTCACCTAAGTGAGCCGCGATTGTGGCCTGTTCGGCCGCGTCACAGCCTGGAAATGTCACAAATGCGCGGAGACGAAGATGAAGCGGATCGCCGGCGCGGCGTTTGCCGTGGCACTCACCGCCAGCACTGCGGTGCTGGCCCAAGGACTCGACCAGACGTTGCCGGAGTTCAAGCCGATCAGCGGCGTCTCCGGCAGTCTCAAGTCGATCGGGTCCGACTCCTTGAACAACCTGATGACGCTCTGGGCCGAAGGCTTCCTCGCCCAGTACCCGAACGTGAAGATCGAGATCGAGGGCAAGGGGTCCTCGACCGCCCCGCCCGCCCTGATCCAGGGCACCGCCCAGTTCGGGCCCATGTCCCGGCCAATGAAGTCGAAGGAGATCGAGGACTTCGAGAAGAAGTACGGCTACAAGCCGCTGCCGATCCGGGGAGCCGTGGACGCGCTCGCGGTTTACGCCCACAAGGACAACCCGATCACCTGCCTGTCGTTGCAGCAGATCGACGCGATCTTCTCGAAGACCCGCAAAGGCGGCCTCGACCGGGAGATCAAGACCTGGGGCGACGTCGGCCTGACGGGAGCGTGGGCCGGCCGCCCGATCTCGCTCTATGGTCGCAACTCGGCCTCGGGCACATACGGCTACTTCAAGGAAGTCGCCCTCTTCGACGGCGACTACAAGGACTCGGTCAAGGAGCAGCCGGGCTCTTCGGCGGTGGTCCAGGGCGTCGCCTCGGACATGGCCGGCATCGGCTTTTCGGGCGTCGGCTACAAGACCGCCGACGTGAAGCTCATCCAGATCAAGCGATCGGCCAGTGACACGTGCCATGCGCCGACGGCGGAGGAGGCTTATTCGGGCGACTACCCGATCTCGCGCTTCCTCTACATCTACGTGAACAAGAACCCGAACCAGGCGCTCGACCCGGTGCGGGCGGAGTTCATCCGTTTCGTCTATTCCAAGCAAGGTCAGCAGGCGGTGGTCAAGGACGGGTACTTCCCGGTCACCGGGGTTCTCGCCAAGGACGACTTGAAGAACTTCGGTCTCTAGGCCCGCGGCCTGGCAGCCGGTGTCGGACGGCGAAGCACGGGAGGCTGCGATGAATCAACCGACACCAGCGGCCCCGGCGAGAGGGCGCGGCGGGCCAGGGTTCGCCGCGGGACGGCGCAACCGCACCACCAGCCGGACCGTACTGATCGGCGATCGCGTCGCCCATTGGACCATCACGGTCGGCGGGTTGCTGGTGATCCTCGCGGTCATCGGCATCATGGTGTTCCTGGTCGAGGTGGCGCTGCCGCTCCTCGGTTCCGGGGCGATCCAGACGCAGCGCAGCTACACGGTAGCACCGGCCAAGAAGGTTGCCTGGCTGAACGCCGACGAATACCACACGGTGGCGATGCGGATCGCCACCGATGGGGCGGTCGATGCGTTCCACCTGGATACGGGCAGAATCGTGCGCCGCGCGACCTTCGACTTCGGCGGCGCCGAGGCGACCGCCGTCGGCGGCACGGTGCGCCGCAACCAGATCCTGTTCGGTTTCGCCGATGGCACGCTCCGCTTCGCCGAAGCCGGATTCGACGTCGCCGTGGTGCGCAAGGCCGATGTGCCGCCCGCGGCCGAACGCCTGAGCGGGCGCGACCGCGCGGCCGAGGGCCGGGTCTATTCCGAGGTGCCCGGGGAACAGTTCCGTCGCATCACCTTGCGCACGGCGCTTTCGGCGCTCGAGCGGGTGTCGGACCAGCCGATCGTCGCCGTTGACTATCAGGTCGGCGGCACGGTGGAGCGCCCGACCCGTTCCTTCGTCGCCGCCGACGCCGCTGGCGTGGTCAAACTGGGGCGCACCGAGACCCAGCGCAACCTGCTCACCGGGCAGGTCACCACCCGCGTGACCACTGCGACACTGCCGTCGCTTCCGGTGGGAACCAAGGTCGTCGAGCTGGTGATGACGGCGCAGGCGGACCAAGTCTATGCCGCGACTCGTGACGGCACGATCTTCCGCTTCGATACCCGCGATCCCGACCGGCCGACCATCGCCGAGACGGTCACGGTGCTGCCGCCCGGCGTCGCGCTGACGGCGATGGATTTCCTGGTCGGCGACCAGGCGCTGCTGGTGGCTGGCTGGAATGGCGCGGTCGATGTCCTCTTCCGGCTGCAGGCGGACGGTGCCGGGACGAACGACGGGTATCAAATGGTGCGCGCCCGATCCCACCAGTCTCAGCCGGCGGCGATCACCGCCATGACCGTGAGCCAGGGCAGCAAGGTATTCGCCACCCAGGATACCCAGGGCGCCATCTGGCTCAGGCAATCGACGGCGGACAAGGTCATGCTGCAGATGACGCGGAGCGCCAAGGGCGGCAGCCCGGTTCACGTGTTGCTCGCGCCGCGGGTGGACGGGGTGCTCGCCCTGGACGACGCGGGAAACGCCGACTTCTGGGCGTTCGACTACCCGCATCCGGAAACCAGCCTGAAGACGCTCTTCGGCAAGGTCTGGTACGAGGGATACGCGGCGCCGAGCGTCACCTGGCAGTCGTCTTCGGGCACCGACGTGTTCGAGCCGAAGCTGTCGCTGGTGCCGCTCATCTTCGGCACCGTCAAGGCGGCGGCTTACTCGCTCTTGTTCGCCGTGCCAATCGCGCTCCTCGGCGCCATCTACACCTCCGAGTTCGTGCATTTCCGCGTGCGCGCCGGGATCAAGCCGGTGATGGAGATGATGGGTTCGCTGCCGACGGTGGTGCTCGGCTTCGTCGCCGCCCTGGTGCTGGCACCGATCGTGGAGACCTGGATCGCGGCGGTCATGCTGGCGTTCCTGGCGCTGCCGCTCGCGCTCTTCCTCGGCGCGTTCCTGTGGCAGATGCTGCCGACCGAGACCGCCCTCCGCCTCGAGGGCATGCCGAAGTTCCTGTTCATGTTCGTGGCGATCGCGTGCGGCGTGGGCGTTGCCTACCGTTCCGGCGCGATGTTCGAGCGCGTGCTCTTCGCGGGCGACTTCAAGGCCTGGGTGAACGGTGACTTGGGCACGGGATTGCCATTCCTGTTCCTGCTGCTGCTGCCGCTCGGCTTCCTGAGCGCCGCGCTGCTGTTCGACCGGATGGCGGGGCGGCGGTATCTGATGCACCTTCGCCCGCTCACCCGCACCCATACCGGCCTGGTCGACCTCGGCAAGTGGCTGCTGCTGTTGGCGGCGGGTGCCGCGATCGCGGGGGCGGGCGCCCTGCTGCTGACCGCCCTCGGCATCGACCCCAGGGGCGGCGTGGTCGGCACCTACGTGCAGCGCAATGCGCTGGTGGTCGGCTTCGTCATGGGGTTCGCCGTCATTCCCATCATCTACACCCTCGCCGAGGACGCGCTGAATGCGATCCCGCCGGAGCTGCGCGCGGCCAGCCTCGCCTGCGGCGCGACGCCCTGGCAGACGGCGATCTGGGTGGTGCTGCCGACCGCCGCATCGGGTGTCTTCGCGGCGGTGATGGTCGGCATGGGCCGCGCCGTCGGCGAGACCATGATCGTGGTGATGGCGGCAGGCAACACGCCGGTACTCGACTGGAACGTGTTCAACGGCCTGCGCACCCTTTCCGCCAACATCGCGGTCGAGCTGCCGGAGGCGGCGAAGGATTCGACGCTTTACCGGACGCTGTTTCTCGCTGCGCTCACGCTGTTCGCGATGACATTCGTCATCAACACGGTGGCCGAGATCATTCGCCAGAGGTTCCGCAAACGTGCGTTCCAGCTCTGAGCGACAAGCACGGGGAGGCCGGGTGACGGAGCCCGCGACGGCCCGCGCGAAGCGAGCGGTCAGAACCTTCACCGCCGATGTTTCCGCCGTCGGCGAGCCCAACCTCTGGATGCTGGGCGGTGCGCTTGCCTTTGGCATCATCCTGATCGTCGGATTCTTAGCTCTGGTGCTGTGGAATGGTCTGGTGACGTTCTGGCCGAAACCGGTCCATGTGGTGACCCTGGTGGACGGCCAGCAGGTCGCCGGCGAATCCGTCCGCCACGACACGTACCGAGTCGGGCCCGAGCTCTTGGCCAAGCTGCCGCCGCAGGCGCGCGCCGCGGTCGCCGGCGCCGCCGGCCATGCCGACCGCACCCTGTACCGAATCGGCAACTACGACCTCTATAACGAGGACTTCCGCTGGGTGTCCGATTTCGAGGTGGCCAAGGTCGAACAGCCACCCGGACTCTATTTCTTCGAGCGCCAGGAATGGGGACCCTTCATCGGGCGCATCGCCGGAATCACCCTTGCGGGCACCGTGGCCGACCCCGCCGTGGTCGACTTCGAATCGCTCAGAGATGAGCAAATGGCCGCGCGCGCGCGTTTCGAACAGATCCGCCGCATCGAGCGCGTCGCGATCGGTGCCGTCAATCAGCGCATCGAACGGGAACGCCTCGCGCTCAGGCGGATCGAGCTCGACGGCGGCACTGTAACCGAGCGTTACCGCACTGCCGCAGGCGCAGCCGCACCGCTCATCGCCGCCCTCGGCAAGGAATATGACACACTCGCGGCAGAAGCGGCGACGATCCGCGCTGAAGACAAGGACACCCGTATCACCCTCGCCGACATCAGCGGCAGGACTAGGGACGTCGAACTCTCGCAGATCGTCCGCTTCTATCCCGCGAACGCGCTGTCGCTCCCTCAGAAGCTCGCGGTCTATCTCGGGCGCTGGCTGGAGTTCCTGACCACGGAACCGCGCGAGGCCAACACCGAAGGCGGCATCCTGCCGGCCATTTTCGGCACCGTGGCGATGACCCTGATCATGGTGGTGATCGTGGCGCCCTTCGGCGTGGTTACCGCTCTCTACCTGCGCGAATACGCCCGGCAAGGCCGCCTGGTCGCAGCAGTGCGCATTTCGGTCAACAACCTGGCCGGCGTACCCTCCATCGTCTACGGCGTATTCGGCCTCGGCTTCTTCGCCTATACGCTGGGCGTCTCCATCGACCAGCTGTTCTTTCCCGAGCGCCTGCCCAACCCGACCTTCGGCA
>SHWA01000048.1 GCA_009693995.1 Alphaproteobacteria bacterium
GGCGCGACCCGGTAGCTTAGGTCGTGCAGCACCTCGGTGAAGATGCCGCCGAGGCCGACGGCGACCACGGGGCCAAACACGGGATCGTCGATCACGCCGATGATCGCCTCGGCGCCATCCCCGATCATCTCGGCGATCAGCGTGCCGGTGACGCGAGCCGCGGGTGCCCGGGCGCGCGCGGCCCCCTGCACCTCGCCGACTGCCACCCGCAAGGCCTCCGGCGTGCCCACGTTCAGGCGCACGCCGCCGATCTCGGTCTTGTGGGCGATGTCGGGCGAGAGAATCTTGACCGCGAGCGGATAGGCGAGGCCGGCGGCGGCGGCGACCGGGTCGGCGCCCGGCGCGACCGTCACCTCGCGCGGGGTGGGAATGCCGATCGCTGTCAGGATGCGCTTGCTCGCCGCCTCATCCAGCGCCCCCGACCCCGCGGGGAGCGGCGGCAGAGGCGCGCGACTCTCAGTTGCGCGGGGCTCCACCTCCGCCTGGCGGCGGCGGTAGCCGGCGAAGCGCGCGAGCGCCGCAGCCGCATTGGCCGCCCGCACCGGCGAGGTGTACACGGGAATCTGCGCCTCTTCGACCAGACGATAGGCCTCTTCCGCCCGTTCGCGCCGCCCGGTCCAAGTGACCAGGATCGGCTTCCCTTCGAAGCGCCGCTGCGCGGTGGCCACGGCGCTCATGCAGGTGGCGGCGATCTCGCCCATCATCGAGGCGGCGAGGATCGCCAACTGATCCACGTTCGGGTCGCTCAGCACCAGCTCGATCGCCTCGGTGAACATGCGCACGTCGTTGAAGACGGTCGCGGTGGTGTCAACCGGGTTCTCCGCCGAGGCAAAGGAGGGGATCACCTTGCGCAGGCCCTCCTTAGTCGCGGCGTCGAGACGCGGCAGCTCGAGGCCGAGCTCGGTGCAGCGGTCGGCGTGCAGGATGGCGGCGCCGCCGGAGATGCTGATGGTGGCGATGCGGTTGCCGGCGGGCAGCCGACCGGTCGCGAAGGCGCGGGCGTAGTCCGCCAGCTCGTCGATGTCCTTGACCTCGATGATGCCGGCCTGGGCGAACGCAGCACGGTAGATGTCGTAGGAACCGGTCATGTTGGCGGTGTGCGAGAGCGCCGCCTCCTTGCCGCGCACGGTGTTGCCGCTCTTCCAGAGCAGGATCGGCTTGCCAGCGCGCAGCGCCTTGCGGCCGGCCGCCATCAGGGCCGCGCCGTCGGCGACACCTTCGATGTAGCCGGCGATGACCCGGGTCTCGGGGTCATCGACGAAGGCCGCGAATAGCTCGGGCGTGGTCACGCCGACCTCGTTGCCGGTCGAGATCGCGCTCTGGAAGCCGACGCCCTGGGCCTCGATGCTGAGCACCACGCTGAAGCCGAAGCCGCCGCTCTGGGTCGCCATGGAGACGGGTCCGATGCGCAGGTCGGAGATCTGGAAGATCGAGCCGAAGCCGAGGAACATGCGCTTGGGCAGGTTGAGCATGCCCTGGCAGTTGGGTCCGACGATGCGCACGCCCCCGGCCTCCGCCGCCCGCGCCAGCTCGACCTGGAGCCGTGCGCCCTCCGCGCCGGTCTCGGCGAAGCCGGCGGTGTAGAGGATGGCGAAGGCGACGCCCTTGCGACCGCACGCCGCGACCGCCGCGACCGCCTCGGCGGCCGGCACCGCCAGGACTGCAATGTCGACCGGCCCGGCGATCGCCGTCACGTCCGCATAACAGCGCAAGCCTGCGACGGTCTGATACTTCGGATTGACCGGATAGATGCCGCCCTTGAAGCCGTAATCGAGCAGGTACCGCACGGGCTGGCCGCCGATCCGGGTCGGATTGGTGGAGGCGCCAATGATGGCGATCCCGCGCGGATCGAACAGGCGCGAGAGGTCGGACGGGGCGCGGCTCACGGGGTCTCCCTGGGCGGCTGGTCGCGTGCGCCAAAAGGCGCTAACAAGCAGGGGGCGACCCTATCGGTCGGCGCCGGGCGGCGTCAATCGGCGGGCAGCGGGCAGGTTGGAATCGGGGGGCCGTGTGCGGCTCAAGGACAAAGTCGCGCTGATCACGGGGGGAGCGACCGGGCTCGGCTTGGCGACCGCGCGCCGGTTCGCGCGCGAAGGCGCGAGGCTCGTGCTCATGGGGCGGCGCGCCGCCAAGATCGAGGCCGCGGCGGCCGGGCTCGGTGCCCGGGCGGTGGTCGGCGACAGCGCGGTCGAGGCCGACATCGAGCGTGCGGTCGGCGCTGCGCAGCAGGACTTTGGCCGCCTCGACATCCTGGTCTCTTCCACCGGCAACCTGGCGGAGAGCCGGAACGTGCGCGAGACCGAGCTAGCCGGCTTCATGGAATCCCTGAACGGCAATCTGGTCGCGCCGGCACTGGCGGCCCGGGCCGCGGCGCGGGCCATGACCCGGGGCGGCGCGATCGTGCTGATCGGCTCGACCTCGGGCCTGATCGGCTCGCAGAACCGCTTTGCTTACGCCACTGCCAAGTCGGGCCTGGTCGGCATGACCCGGCAGATGGCGGTGACGCTCGGCCGCGATGGCATCCGCGTCAACCTGGTGGCGCCGGGGCTGATCCCGACCGAATTCAACGAAGGCTATCGCGCAAGTTTGGGCGCGGAACGGCTCGCCGCGGTGACTGCCGCCTATCCCATGGGCCATCTCGGCGATCCCGACGATATCGCCAACGCCTGCCTCTATCTCGCCAGCGACGAGGCGAAATGGGTGACGGGCGTGATCCTGGCGGTCGATGGCGGGCTGACGGCAGGCTGAGAAACGGGTACGGCATGGGGAGAACGGCATGCGCCTGAAAGACAAGGTCGCCTTCATCACCGGCGGTGGCACCGGCATCGGCTTCGCCATCGCCAAACGGTTTCACGCGGAGGGGGCGTCGGTCGGCCTGATGGGCCGCCGCCGCGAGGTCCTCGATCAAGCCGTGAAAAGCCTCGGCTCCGGTGCAATGGCCGTGCCGGGCGATGCGACCCGCGAGGCCGATGTGGCGAACGCGGTCGATAGGATCAAGGCGACCTTCGGCGCGCTCGACATCGTCATCCCGGCCGCCGGCGGCCAAATCAAGCGCACCGACCTGGAGGAGACCACGCTCGACATCTTCCGCGGCACGCTCGAACTGAATGTCATCTCGGCTTTTCTCGCCGCGCGCGAGGGCGTTCGGGTCATGCGCGATGGCGGCGCGATCGTGTTCATCGGCTCGAACGCGGGTTTCATCGGCCGCTCCGGGCGGTTCTCCTATGCCGCGGCCAAGATGGCGCTCCAGGGCATGACCAAGCAGATGGCGGTGACGCTGGCCAGGCGCAACATCCGGGTCAACATCGTCGCGCCCGCGATCGTGCCGACCGACTTGACCCGCCCGCTGATCGAGAAGGCGACGCCGGCGCAGATCGAGCAGATGCTGGACGAGATGCCGATCCGCCGCTTCGGCGCGGTCGAGGACGTGGCGAACGCCTGCCTCTATCTCGCCAGTGACGAAGCGACCTGGGTCACTGGCGCCAACCTGCCGGTGGACGGTGGCTTCCTGGCGCTCTGACGTGCACTACGTCTGAGGTACGCCGCCGAACAGGCTCCAGCCGGTGCCGGCGATGAAGCCGCCGTCGCAGGTGACGATCGAGCCGGTCATGGCGCTCGCCGCCGGCGACAGCAGGAAGTAGATCACCTCGGCGATCTCCTCCGGCTGCAACAGCCGGCCGATCGGGGTGGAGGCCAGGATCGGCGACAGGTCGCGGGTGCCGCCCCGCTCGGGCGGACGGATGAAGGGCGTGTCGACCACACCTGGCGCGACCGCATTCACCCGCAGGCCCTTGCGCGCCCATTGCACGGCGAGCATCTGGGTCAGGTTGGCGATCGCCATTTTCGCCGGCCCATAGGCCAGGTGCGCGCCCTGCCGCAGCCCGACCACCGAGGAAATGTTGACAATGGCACCGTGCCCTCGCTGCGCCATGGCCGGGCCGAACACCTTGCAGGTGACATAGGTGGTCTTCATGTGGGAGTCGAAGATGCGTTCCCAGGTCTCGACCGGCATGTCCTCGATGGGGCGCGGCACCTCGGGCGAGCCGGCACAGGGCACCAGGCCGTCGATCGGCGGCATGCGCCCGGCGAGCTCGCGGTGCGCCCGATCGAGGGTCACCTCGTCGGCGGCATTGGCGACCGCCCAGGTGGCGTTGGCGCCGAGTTCCTTGGCCTTGGCCGCCGCGGCGTCGGCATTGATGTCGATGATCGCTACGTGGCCGCCGGTCGCCGTCACCTTGGCCGCGACCGCGGCGCCGATGCCGCTGGCGCCGCCGGTGATGACGACCGACTTCGGTCCCGTTGCGGGCATCGTTGCGGGCATCGTTGCGGGCATCGCCGTTCCCCTTCTGCTTGTCCGTAGGCGGGCAGGATAGCGCACGCGCCCTCGGCTTGTCCGCCCCATGTGTGTTGCCTAAGATCGGCTAGGCCGGCCTGCGCCGGCGTGCACGGAACTGAAGGGGACCATGATGGCTATCGGCTTGCGTCCGCTGCACGACGCGCACGGTGTCGAGGTTCAAGGCGTGGATCTGGCGAAGGATCTGGACGATGCCACGTTCGCCCGCATCCTCGACGCCCATCACCGCTACGGGCTGGTCCTGCTGCGCGACCAGAAGATCACGCCTGGGCAGCACATCGCGTTCTCGCGCCGCTTCGGCGAGCTGGAGATCCACGTCCTGAACCAATACCTCCTGCCCGGGCATCCCGAGGTACTGGTGCTCTCCAACCGAGTCGAGAACGGCAAGCAGAAGGGCGTGCCGAACGGCGGCTGGATCTGGCATTCCGATCTCGCCTACATGAAGCGGCCGAGCCTGGGCTCGCTGCTTTATGCCCATGAGGTGCCGGACGAGGGGGGCGACACGCTCTATGCCGGCATGCACGCGGCGCTCGAAGGGCTATCGCCGGCGATCCGCAAGCAGATTGCGGGGCGAAGCGCCGTGCACAGCTATGCCTGGTACTACGCAAAGCTCGACCAGCGCGCGCCGCTGACCGAGGAGCAGAAGGCCAAGACGCCGCCGGTCGAGCACCCGATCGAGCGCACGCACCCGGTGACGGGGCGCAAGGCGCTCTATGTGTTCGAGGCGTTCTGCGACGAGATTCCCGGCATGCCCCAGGACGAGGCGCGCGCGCTGCTGGCGGAGCTGTTCGCCCACTCGGTGAAGCCCGACTACGTCTATGCCCACCGCTGGCTGCCGGGGGACATCCTGTTCTGGGACAACCGCTGCACCATGCATCGGGCAACGCCCTACGATCAGCAGAAGTACCACCGCACCATGCACCGCACGACCGTGACGGGCGACGTACCCTTCTGAGGGTGATGCGGCATGGCCCGGCGGCCCAAGCGACCACCGGCGGCGGACCCGGCGAGCCGCATAATCGATGCGACCGTCGCTCGGGTGGGAGCGGGTCCGGCTTCATGACGTGGCGGCCGATCTCGGTCTTTCCCTGGCCGAGCTCCGCCTCCATTTCCGCGAATTGGACGCGATCGGCACCGCCTGGCTGGCGCGGGCCGATGCGGCCATGCTGGCCGCGCCGGCCGACCGCGCCTTCCGCTCCCTCCCGGCGCGCGAGCGAATCTCCGTCGCCCTGCAGCGCTGGCTCGACGCGCTGGCCGGCCACCGCCGCGTCACCGGCCAGGTTCTCCGCGCCAAGCTGTACCCCGGGCACCCGCAACACACTCTCGGGTTGGTCTGGTGGGTGTCGCGCACGGTGCAATGGCTGCGCGAGGCCGTGGCCCTCGATGCCGGCGGGCGGCAGCGGCAGGTGGAGGAGATCGGCCTCACCGCGCTGTTCCTTGCCACCCTCTGGCGCTGGGTGCGGGACGAAAGCCCGGACCAGGAGCGCACGCGCCGCTACCTCGCGAACCGCCTCGCTCTCGCCGACCGCCTGATGGCCGGACTGTTCGCAAGACGGCACAGCTCAGCGTCCAAAAAACCGGGGTAAGCGCTTGCGGCGGCAGTCGGAATAGGAGAGGCGAAATGGGGCAGGCGACCTTCAAGACCAACCCGATCTACCTTGAGGAATTGCTCCGGGATTGCCAGAGGGGCGTGATTCAGCTTCCCGATTTCCAACGCAGTTGGGTTTGGGACGACGATCGGATCCGCAGCCTCATCGCGTCGATTTCGCGGGCGTTCCCGGTCGGGGCATTGATGACGCTCGAAACTGGAGGCCCAGTGAAATTCAGGCCTCGTCCGATCCAGGGCGCCCCTGAGAAAGCCGAGTCTGAACCGCCGCAGCAATTGCTGCTCGATGGCCAGCAGCGAATGACGTCGCTGTACCAGACCTGCATTCGGCGCGAGGTCGTGGAGACGATCACGGCACATCGTAAAGTGGTGAAGCGGTGGTATTACCTCGACATGAACGCGGCGCTCGACATGAACCGGGACAGGGAGGAAGCGATCCTCGGTGTCCCGGAAGACCGAGCCGTGCGGAGGAATTTCGGCAGGGAGGTGGTTCTCGACCTGTCTTCGTCGGCGCGCGAGTACGAAGCTTTCATGTTCCCGGTCAATCGGGTCTTCGATTGGGACGAGTGGCAGGACGGCTTCGGCGATTATTGGATCGCACAGGGCCAGGCGGAAAAGCGTGACCTATTCAAGACGTTTAAGAACGATGTTCTGCAGAACTTCAAGAGCTATCAGATTCCCGTCATCACCCTAGATCGCGAGACGAAGCGGGAGGCCGTGTGCCTCGTCTTTCAAAAGGTGAATACCGGAGGGAAGCCTCTCGATGCCTTCGAGTTGGTTACTGCGATGTACGCCGCCCAGGGATTTGAGTTGCGCAAGGATTGGCTGGGAGAGGGAGCGGATTCGGGCCGTTATTCGCGCTTGCGCGCGTTCGGGAATGCCGCCGGCCAACGCTACGGCGTGCTCGAAAAGGTCGCGAGTACCGACTTCCTCCAGGCCCTATCCCTCCTCCATACGAAGGAACGCCGCCAAGCCGAAGTCGCGAAAGGGGTTGAAGGACGTGAGCTACCAGCCATCAGCGCGGCGCGGCAGTCGCTATTAGACCTCCCACTCGAGACGTACACGAAATATTCTGATAAGATCGAACAGGGTTTTAAGAACGTCGCGAAATTCCTACGCCTTCAGAAGATCTATCGGGTCGACGATCTTCCTTACCAATCGCAACTCGTGCCTTTAGCTGCAATCTTGACCGAGATTGGCGACCGCTGGGAGCATGATGCGAACCGCAAGAAGCTCGCCCAGTGGTTCTGGAACGGTGTGCTAGGCGAGCTTTACGGATCGGCGATCGAATCGCGATTCGCGAAGGATATTGTCGAGGTTCCGGCTTGGCTGGAGGGCGGCGATTTGCTCGCCACCGTCAAGGAAGCTGTCTTCCGCGCTGACCGGCTGCTGACGATGTGGAGCCGCCTGTCCGCAGCCTACAAAGGAGTCAACGCGCTCTTGATGCAAGAAGGGGCTAAGGATTTTCGGTCCGGCCAGGAGTTCGACCAGACCGTCTTTTTCGACGAAAGCGTCGACATCCACCACATTTTCCCGCGCGACTGGTGCAAGGGGCAGAAGGTCCCGGCCAAGATCTACGACTCCATCGTCAACAAGACGCCGCTTAGTTCCCGGACCAACAGGATCCTCGGCGGCGTCGCGCCGTCGAAGTATCTCGCCAGGCTGCAGGGGGGGCGAGAAAGGGATGCCACCGATTGCTCCGGCCGATCTTGGCGAATATCTCGCAAGCCACCTGATCGATCCGGCGTTTCTTCGCGGCGACCAATTCGAAGCCTTCTTCCAGGATCGTCAAAAGAAGCTGTTGAAGTTGATCGAGCAGGCGACCGGCCAGGCAGCTTACGCCGGCCACGACACGGACGAGCCGGAAGCTGACGTTTCCGACGAGGAAGCGGGCGACGATATGGCCGCTGCGGCCGAATGACCATGAACGCGGCATGTGAAGGGGCGGAACGGATGGCGAAGAAGCCGATCGAAGTCGAGGCGCTGAAACACTAGGACCGCCAAGCGCAGGAACATCCCCACGGCGGAATTCGAATCCGTGATGCGGGAGGAGGAGAAGCACCTCCTCCGCATCTTCTAAGAGCGCCACTGCCGCGTCCGCATCCGCCGCATATCGGACTGCGGGGTCGCTCCGCGTCACCTCAGGTCAGGAGTTGAAATAGGCCTTGGTGCCGTGCGCCTCGATGGCGCGGGCGATGCGGCTGAGCGCGTGCACATAGGCCGCGGTGCGCATGTCGATGCCCTTCTTCATCTTCAGATCCCAGATGGCGCGAGCCTCGGGCTCCATGATGGCGCGCAGCTTCTGCTGCACCTCCGGCAGATGCCAGTAGTACCCGGCCTTGTTCTGCACCCATTCGAAATAGGAGACCGTGACGCCGCCCGCATTGGCCAGGATGTCGGGAATGACGGTGATCCCATTCTTGTTCAGGATCGCGTCCGCCGCCGGCGTGATCGGGCCGTTGGCGAGCTCGAGGATGATCGGCGCTTTCACCTGGCCCGCATTCTCCTCGACGATCTGGCTCTCCATCGCCGCCGGAATCAGGATGTCGCATTCCGAGGTCAGGAGATCGTTGTTGCTGATGTCGCGGCGCTTGCCGTTGGTGGGCGCGCCCGCGACCTTGCCGGTGCGGCGCTTGTGCTCCATGACCGCGATCGGGTCCATGCCGTCGGGGTCGTAGATCGCCGAGCGCGAGTCGGAAAGGCCGATGATCTTGTAGCCGTCGGCATGGAGCAGGCGCGCCACGTGCGAGGCGGCATTGCCGAAGCCCTGCACCGCAATGCGCGACTTGCTCGGCGCGACCCCGAGATCCTTCTCCAGGTGGCGCAGCACGAGATAGCCGCCGCGGCCGGTGGCGTCGTCGCGGCCGACCGAGCCGCCGAGCTCGACCGGCTTGCCGGTGATGACGGCAGGATTGGGGTGGCCGGAGATGCGGCTGTATTCGTCCGCCATCCACGCCATGACGATGCCGTTGGTGTACATGTCGGGCGCCGGGATGTCGCGGTCGGGGCCGATGAAGAACGCGAAGGCCTGGATATAGGCCCGCGACAGGCGCTCGAGCTCGGCCTTGGAGAGCTTGCTGGCATCGACCGCCACGCCGCCCTTGCCGCCGCCATAGGGCAGGTTGGCAACGGCGCACTTGAACGTCATCCAGAAGGCGAGCGTCATCACCTCGTCCATGTTGACGGCGGGATGGTAACGGATGCCGCCCTTGGTCGGCCCGCGGGTGTCGTCGTAGCGGCAGCGCCAGGCCTTGAAGGTCTTGAGCGACCCGTCGTCCATGCGGACGGGGATCGAGGCGGCGAGCGTCTCTTTCGGGTACTTCAGCTTCGCCAGCGTATCGGGGTGGATGTCGAGGTGCTTGGCTGCGGCCTTCAGCCGCTTGCCCGCCTTGGTGAACAGGGTACCCATGGTTCGGACTCCCGTCTTCTTGCTGTTGCGGTCTTGGGTTGTTATACGCTCGGCCGATTTGGCGGCGCAATCCACACCGCGAGCGGGCTTCCGGTGCGGCGCGCCTTGCGGCTAGACTGCGGGCCGCCAGGCGCCGCCGCGACGGCGCGGCAGAGGAGGAGAGGACGCGATGTTGAAGGTATGGGGCTACACCGGCTCGTCCAACGTGCAGAAGGTGCTGTGGGCGTGCACCGAGCTCGGCATCGCCTACGAGCGGGTCGATGTCGGCGGCTCCCACGGCAAGCTGAACGAGGAGCCGTACAAGTCCATGAACCCCAACCTACTGGTTCCGACCATCGAGGATGGCAAATTCCTGCTGTGGGAGTCCAACTCCTGCGTCCGCTACCTCGCCGACAAGTACGGTAACGGCAAGCTGCTGCCGAAGACGGCGGAGGGGCGGGGCGACGCCTCGCGCTGGATGGATTGGCAGTTGACGACCGTCGGCCCCGCCATCCGCCCGGTTTTCCTCAACCTGCACCGCACCCCGGCGGAGAAGCGCGACATGGCTGCCGTCGCGGCGGGGGTAAAGCAGTCGAACGCGGTCTTCACGATCCTGGAGCGCTACCTCGCGGGGCGCAAGTTCGTGGCGGGGGACGAGTTGTCGGTCGGTGACATCCCGCTCGGGCCGTTCGTCTATCGCTATCTCACCATGAAGATCGACCGCCCCGATCTGCCCAACGTGAAGGCCTGGTACGACCGGCTCTGCCAGCGCGAAGGCTACCGGAAGTTCGTGACGGTGCCGCTCTGAGAGAGGGGCGGGATTCCGGGCTGGCGCCGGTCGCCTGGGGCGTCCTGGGCGCGGCCAAGATCGCCCTCGGCCGCGTGGTGCCGGCGATGCAGCGGAGCCCGCTGCATCGCTTCGTGGGTCTGGCCTCACGCGATCCGGCCAAGGCGCTGGCGGCGGCGGCCAGCCTCGGCATCCCGCGCGCCTATGGCTCCTACCAGGCGCTGATCGCCGATCCCGAGATCGAAGCGGTCTACATCCCGCTGCCCAACCATCTCCATGTGCCATGGTCGATCCGCGCCATGGAGGCGGGCAAGCACGTGCTGTGCGAGAAACCGATCGCACTCACCGCGGCCGAGGCGGCGACCCTGGTCCCGGTCCGCGACCGCACCCGCCGGCTGATCCAGGAAGCATTCATGATCCGCCACCATCCCCAGTGGCGGCGCGTGCGCGAGCTGGTGCGGTCGGGGCGCATCGGGCGCCTGCAGGCGATGACCGCGCATTTCACCTACACCCACCTCGACCCCGACAACATCCGCAACCGGGTCGAGGTTGGCGGCGGCGGGCTCTACGACATCGGCACCTATCCGGTGACGATGATGCGCTTTGTATTCGAGGCTGAGCCGGTCGCGGTCTCCTGCACGCTGGAGCGCGATCCCGCCTTCCGCACCGACCGTCTCACGTCCGCCATCCTCCGGTTCCCGCAAGGCCAGGCGGTATTCATGATCGGCACCCAGATGGTGCGCGGCCAGGGCGTGCAGATCTTCGGCAGCGAGGGCCGCATCGACATGGTGACGCCGTTCACCTGGCCAGCGGAGGAGCCGGCGCGCATCCGCATCGCCGGCGCCGCGCCGCTTCCTCCCGGCGATCCCGGCACGCCAGAGGCGATCGGCGGCGGCGACCATTATCGACTCCAGGGCGACGACTTCGCGCGCGCCGTGCGGGGCGCGGCGCCGCTCGAGTTCCCGATCGAGACCGCGGTCGCCAACATGCGGGTGATCGACGCGCTGTTCCGCGCCGGAGCCAGCGGCCGCTTCGAGGACGTGTGAAAAGGAGGGAGATCGGATGGCCAAGCGCACCGCGCTCGTGATCGGCGGCCTCGGCACCATCGGGCGCAATGTGATCGCCGCGATAGAGGCCGCAGGCGGCTGGGAGATCATCGGTTTGTCGCGGCGGGCGCCGACCTTCTCGACCTCGGCCCGATTCATTTCGGTCGACCTTGCCGACCGCGCCCAGGCGGAGGACAAGCTCGGCGGGCTCACCCAGGTGACGCACATGTTCTATTGCGCCCTGGCGAGCGGCGTCGATTCGAGCGTGACCGAGCCCAATTTGCGCCTGCTGGTGAACTCGGTCGGCGTGGTGGAGCCGATCGCCAAGGGGCTCGAGAGCGTGGTCCTCAACCAGGGCGCCAAGTATTACGGCACCCACATCGGGCCGACCATGTGCCCGACGCCCGAGACCGCGCCCCGGCACATGCCGCCGAACTTCTACTACGACCAGGAGGACTGGCTGGCGGAGCAGCAGCGCAGCAAGACCTGGACTTACGCCTTGGTGCGGCCGGCGCTGGTGGTCGGCGTATCCCAGGTGGTCTCGCTCAACATCCTGAATTGCATCGTCGTCTACGGCACCATTTGCCGCGAGCTCGAGATTCCCTTCGACTATCCCGGCACCGACGCCGGCTATCGCGCGCTCAGCAACTATACCGACGCCGGCATGCTGGCCCGGTTCGAGCTGTGGTCGGCGACCGCGCCGCAAGCGGCCAACCAGGCCTTCAATCTGACCAATGCCTCCGGCTTTCGTTGGGAGCATCTGTGGAACCAGTTGGGCGCGGCCCTCGGCGCCAAGCCCGGCCGGCCGCGTCATTTCAAGCTCAGCCAACTGATGGCCGACAAGGGCCCACTCTGGGATCGCATCGTCGCCAAGTACGGCCTGGCGCAAAACCCGTTCGCGGACATCGCCGACTGGTCGATTGCCGACCACACCTTCGGGCGCGCCTGGGACTATTATCTGGAGGACCGCAAGCGCATCCAGGCCGGGTTCGTCGAGGTATTGGACACCCAGCAGATGTTCCTGGCGTACTTCGCGCGCCTGCGCGCGATGCGGATGATCCCGTAGCCACCGGAGGCCGATATGGCGCAGGGCACAGCCGTCGTGGTCGGGGCGAGTGGCGTCTCCGGGCGGAGCGTGATCGACGCGCTGGCGGCCGCCGGCGGATGGAACGTGATCGGCCTGGCACGGCGTCCGCCGAACTTCGCCACCAGCGCCCGGTTCATCAGTGTCGATCTGCTGCGGCCCGCCGACGCCAAGGCCAAGCTCGGCGGCCTACATGACGTTACCCACATCTTCTTCTGCGGCCTGGCCGGCGGCTTCGCGGCGGAAAACGTGGCACCGAACCTGGCCCTCGTGGTCAATTCGGTCGGCGTGATCGAGCCGGTGGCGAGGGGCCTGGAGCGGGTGGTCCTGATGCAGGGCGGCAAGTATTACGGCGCCCATCTCGGTCCCCACAAGACCCCGGCGGTCGAGACCGACAGTCGCGCCCTGCCGCCCAACTTCTACTACGATCAGCAGGACTATCTGACCGGCCTGCAGCAGGGAAAACGCTGGTCGCTTGTCATTCTGCGCCCCGGCGCCATCATCGGCTTTTCGCGCGGCGTGCCGCTCAACATGCTGAACCTGCTCGCGCTTTATGGGACGCTCTGCCGCGAGCTCGGCGTGCCGTTTCATTTTCCAGGGCCGCGCGCCGCCTTTCAGGTGCTCAACAAGTACACCGACGCCGGGCTGCTGGGGCGGGCCAGCGTCTGGGCGGCGGTCGAGCCCCGGTGCGGGGGCGAGGCCTTCAATATGACCAACGGCGCGGGATTCCGCTGGGAGTACGTCTGGGAGGGCCTCGCCCGCTCCCTCGGCGCCGCGCCGGGTGATGTGCGGCCCTTCCCCATGGCGACTTTGCTGGCGGACAAGGGGCCGATCTGGGATGCCTTGGTGCGCCGCCACGGCCTGGAGCCGACCAGCATGGACGAGATGGTCACCTGGTCATTCGGCGACTGGCTGTTCAGCCGGACCTGGGATTATTGGCTCGACGACCGCAAGCGGATCAGCTTCGGCTTCACCGAAATGATCGACACCGAGGCCATGTTCGTCGGACTGTTCGAGCAGATGCGTGCGGCGCGACTGCTGCCGCCGCTCTGACAGCCGCGGGCGTTCGTACTTCCAGGTATCAGAGGCCGCAAGGAGACCCATTGCTTGTTGCGGTGCCGCCACTTAGGTTCCACAACATCCCCGGTTACGCGCCGCCTGTCCGCAACATTCTTGCTCGGAGCTTGGTAATGCAAGACATGGTCGAATACTTCCGTCTCCCCGCTGCAGCCGCGGCGCTGACGCTGCTCCTTGGCATCGGTGCGAGCTCCGACGCGACCGCCGCCGACAGCAAGGGCCAGTTCGCCTTGCGCGGCGCGGGTCTCGCCACGTGCGAGCAGTTCGTCAAGGCGCTGGAGGAGCGCGGCAACGACATGTTCGCGATCGGCGGCTGGCTCGACGGATACCTCACCGCCCTGAACCAGTACGTGCCGCAGACGTTCGACGTGGCGCCGTGGCAGAGCACCGACTCCATGGCCAACATCATCCTGCGCAATTGCCGGCAGGATCCGCAGCAGCGCTTCATTGCGGTGGTCAGCTCCATGGCGAACGCCTTCAAGAAGACCCAGCTGAAGGAACTCAGCAACCGCAAGCCGATCAAGGTAGCGAACGCGCAGACGTTGGTCTACGACGAGACGGTCAAGCGCGTGCAAGAGGCGCTCGCGAATACCGGCCACTTCACTGGCAAGCCCGATGGCCAGTTCGGCCCGGCCACCCAGGCCGCGATCGAGGCGTACCAGAAAGCGAGCAGCATCGATATGACCGGTTTGCCGGATCAGCGCACGCTCTGGGGTCTGCTCGGCCCCGCCCTCAGTCAAGGCGCGCAGAGCCAGGGCCAGGAACAGAAGCCGGCCACCCAGAGCCAAGAGCAGAAGCCCGCGCCCCAGGACCAGCAGGGCCAACCCCGCAGGCGGCTGAAGACGAATTGACGGCGCGGTGCGCAGGCGCTATCGGCGGCTGGTCCGGGGGCCGCATCTCGGCTGAGGTGGGCCGGCCGGGTTCCTCGCGAGGTTCGCGCGCAATGCCCCATGGCACGTCCCCGACCATGCCGATCCGGCTTGCCGCAGGTCTGCTGGCGGCGCTGCTGCTGATGGGGCCATCGGCTGGGGCCGCTGATCGGTCGGGGCAGTTCGCGGCGCGGGGGGTGGGGCAGGCGACCTGCGCGGACTTCGTTGCCGCGATCGACGAGCAGTCGACCGACTACTACATCACCGGCGGCTGGCTCGACGGCTATCTGACGGCATTCAGCCAGCTAACGGCCGATACCTACGACATCGCGCCCTGGCAGGGGACCGATGCCCTCGCGGCGGTGATCACCGTGAACTGCGAGCGCGATCCGACCCAGTCGCTGATGGGGGTGATCGTCGCCATGGCCGGGGCTCTCAAGGGGCAGCGGCTGCGGGATCGGTCCACTGAAGTCGTTGCCAAGGTCGGTGAGAAGTCGATCAGCCTCTACCAGGACACGCTCCGCCGTATGCAGGAGGCGCTGGCCGCCGCCGGCCACTACAAGGGTACCGCCGACGGTCAGTTCGGCCCCAAGACCCAGGCCGCCATCGAGGCGTTCCAGATGGCGCGCGGCATCGCCGTCACCGGTCTCCCCGACCAGCCGACGGTATGGGCGCTGCTCGGTCCGACGCTGGATCCGCGCTGAGATGGAGCGGCACTCAGTCGCGGAGGATGTAGTCCAAGGGGTGCCGGCTCAGAACCTCGGCGCCGGATTCGGTAATCACGATGGTGTAGCCGAGCGACATGGCGAGGCCGGCCGTCGCGTCCAGCAGGATCGCGTGCGGAAACAGCACCATGCCGGGCACAGCCGGAGTGGGGTTACCGCTGTAGAGCAGTGGGGGCACATCCATCCAGTTGGGGCGATAGGTGGCGCCGAGCGAATAGCCGCAGGCGCCCATGCGGGCGTGGGCGAAGCCGGCGGCATCAAACACCCGCCGGTGCGCGGCGTCGATCTCGCCGATCGGGCGGCCGGGCCGGGCCGCCTCGGTCATCGCTTGCATGGCATCGCGCGTGGCGGAGAACATGGCGCGCTGATGGTCGTTGGCGCTGCCGATGGCGATGGTGCGCATCAGGCAGGCGTGGTAGCGCCGGTAGACGCCCGCGAACTCCATGGTGAGCTGGTCGACCGGGTCCAGATGCCGCGCGCCGGTCGCATTGCGCAGCAGCAGCGCGCGGTCGCCCGAGCCGAGCACGGGGCCGGAGGCCGGCATGTCGCCGCCGCGGCTGAGGAGGGTGGCAAGATAGGCGGCGGCGACATCGCCCTCGAACGCCCCCGGTCGCGCGGCACCGACCATCGCCGTCAGCGACGCATCGGCGATCCCGGCGGCCTCGCGCACATAAGCGATCTCAGCCGCCGACTTCACCAGACGCAACGCCCGCACCAGGTCGGAGGCATCCTCCAGCGCGCAGAACCCCTCCAGCGCGCGGGCGATACGGACGTAATTGGCGGCCGTCAGACCGTAGGTCGCGAGCTCGATGCCGACCCGAGCGCCCTTCAGGCCCTTCTCCGCCAGGATCGCGCGCAGGTCCACTGCCGGATCGGCACCCTCGGCGTCGTACCAGATGCGGATATCGGCGATGGTCGAGGTGCGGCGCGCCTGTTCCAGGTCGGGGCGGCGGGTCAGGAGGGTGATCGGACCAGCGTCCGCCGGCACCACTGCGCCCTGGAAAAAGACGTAGCCATTGGTGTCGAAGCCGGTCAGGTAGTAGAGGCTCTCCTGGGCAAAGACCAACAGCCCATCCAGGCCGCGGCGCACCAGCGCGGCCCGCGCCCGGGCCACACGCCCGTCGAGCTCCTCGCGGCTGAAGTGCAGCATGGCCTAACACCTCCCGCGTCGCCGCCGGGTTCCCTTGCCGGTGTCGCCAAGCTATAGCACTGTGAAATGCCGTGCACACTCGCTGGAGGAACGGCGCGTGATCAGTAATCCGATACCGTGGCCGAACGGCGCTCGCTGCGCCGTCGCCATCACCTGGGACATGGACGCCGACAGCAGCCTGCACTGGTACCAGCGGGAGCGGGCGGACACCCTGGTCGCGTCCCAGAGTCAGGTGCGCTATGGCCCCCTGATCGCGATCCCGCGCCTGGTGGAGATCTTTCGCCGCTTCGACCAGCGGCACACGTTCTTCATCCCCGGCTGGTGTCTGGAGCGCTATGGGGAGGCGGTGCGCCTGCTGCAGGAGGGTGGTCACGAGATCGCGCTCCACGGCTATCTGCACGAGCGCCCCAACGAGTTGTCGGCCGAGGACGAGCACCACTGGCTGGAACGCGGCATCGCCGCCTTCGAGCGGGTCGTGGGCGCGCGGCCGCGCGGCTGGCGCGCGCCCAGCTTCGCCTTTTCCAAGCATTCCCTCGGCTATCTGTTGGCGGGCGGCTTCGACTACGACTCCTCCCTCATGGGCGACGACATTCCCTATCTTCTGGAAGGCAGCGCCGGCACCTTGGTCGAGCTGCCGACACAGTGGACCCTCGACGACTGGCCGCACTACATGCATTCGGGCGATTTCAACTACCGTATGCCGATCTCCGCTCCGGCGCGGGCGAATGAGGTCTTCCGTACCGAGTTCGATGCCGCCTGGAAGTACGGTGGGCTCTGGATCTCGGTCTGGCATCCCTTCGTTACCGGGCGCTTGTCGCGGCTCGACGCCATGGTCGAGCTGATGGAGTACATGGTTGCCAAGGGCGGGGTCTGGTTCGCGCGGTTGGACCAGATCAGCGATCATGTGCGCGCCCTGGTCGCGGCAGGTACGTGGCAGCCGCGGCGCGAGCGCCTGCCGCTCTACCAGAGCCCAATCGCCGAACTGCGCCGAACGGGCCGATGATCGCAGCCGAGGCGAGCCCCCGGCACGTCTATCATCTGTGCCGGCGCGAGGAATGGGCGGCGGCCGGCCCGCGCTACCAGGGTTCGTCCCAGGATGCAGCCGATGGTTTCATCCACTGCTCGACCGCGGGCCAGATCGGGATGAGCGCAGCGAAGCACCGCGCCGGGCAGGACGGGCTCGTGCTATTGACCGCCTCTGTGGAGCGGATCGAGGCGGGCCTCCGCTTCGAACCCGCGCGGGGCGGGCAGTTGTTTCCGCACGTCTATGGCGGGCTCGACCGCGCCGCCGTGGTCCGGGTGGATGACATTGCACGCGGCCCCGACGGCCGGCACCAGTTTCCGACTCATGTCCACAGGGAAGGGGGCAGAATGCTTCACCACACTCGCTTCGGGACCGGCAAGCCGCTGGTTCTGCTGCACGGCTTCCTCGGTGGTACCGGCTACTGGGTGCCCCAGATGGGGGCGTGGGGTCGCAGCTTCGATGTGATCGCGGTGGATCTTCCCGGCTTCGCCGGCAGCGCCGGCGTGCCGGCGCCCGAAGGCATCGACGGCTACGCGGCGAGCGTGGTCGGGCTGATGGACTCCCTCGGCGTCGCGACCTGTCACCTGCTCGGCTTCTCCATGGGCGGCTTCGTCGCGCAGCAACTGGCGATCGATTTCCCGGCGCGGGTCGATCGCCTCGTGCTCTATGGCACCGCGGCCGACGGCGCGTTGCCGCACCGCTTCGAGAGCTGGGACGCCTCGGTCGCCCGTATGGAGCGCGAAGGGGTCGAGCCGACCGCCGAAAACACCTCCGCCACCTGGCTCAAGGCCGGCAAGGCGAGCCCCTGGTTCCATATGGGCCGCGAGGCCGGGCGCGGCGCCTCCAAGGCCGGCTGCATGACCGTGATGCGCGCGATGCAGCGCTGGTCGGCGCGGGCCGGCCTGGGCGCGATCAAGGCGCGGACCCTGGTCATCGTCGGCGACCGCGACCGGTCGGCGCCGGTCTCGGAATCCCTCGTGTTGTGGCAGGGCATCAAGGGGGCGGAACTCTGCGTGCTGCCGGGCATGGCGCACGGCCCGCATCTGGAAGCGGCCGAGATCTTCAACCGCGTCGTCGGCGACTTCCTGCTCGCCCAGTGACCGGCGGCTCCGCTCCCGGAAGGACCCCCAATGCTGAAACGGACGCACAAGGACCTGGTGGACGAGGCCCTGCGCGAAACGCGGGCGATCGGCGTGGCAGAGGCTGGGGAGTTGCTGGAGACCGAGGGTGCACTGTTCGTCGATGTGCGCGACGTGCGCGAGCTGCGGCGCGAGGGCAAGATCCCGGGTGCCTTCCACGCCCCGCGCGGCATGCTGGAGTTCTGGGTCGACCCGACCAGCCCCTACTACAAGGACGCCTTCGCCGCGGGGCGGGCGCTCGTGCTCTACTGCGCCCTCGATTGGCGCGCCGTGCTGGCCACCAAGACCTTGCAGGACATGGGGTTGGAGGACGTGCGCCATCTGGAGGGAGGCTTCAAGGCGTGGCGCGAGGCCGGCCTCCCCGTCGACCCGCCCGAGGGCCGGAAATAGCATGGGTGCATCATCGGCAGCGGGACGCTGATGTCGAGCCGTTCACTCGCGCTCTCCGACGGCCTGCACGATGCCGACAAGGAGGGGTACGACGCCTATTACGAGCGCGGCCTGCGCCTGGTGCGACCGGGCGGGCTGATGCTATTCGACAACGTGCTCTGGATGGGCAAGGTGGCCGACGCCGCGGCGACCGACGCCGATACCGTCGCCATCCGCGCCCTCAACGCCAAGCTCGCCGCCGACCAGCGCGTCACCCTCAGCATGATCCCGCTCGGCGACGGGCTGACCCTCGCCCGCAGGCGCCAGTGGATGGAATCCAACACTTGGTGCCCACGTTTGACGGCGGCGATGATTTTGTCTGGATCGGCGGTCCAGGTGAAGGGTCTTGGGGAGGCGTTGGTCTCGACGAGGAAGCGGTTGATGGCGGCCTGGAGGTCGACGATGGAG
>SHWA01000049.1 GCA_009693995.1 Alphaproteobacteria bacterium
CCGCTTCGACGCCCGCCAGCCAGCCTGTGGACTTATGGACAAGGCTACGCCTTGCCCACAACCCCACAGGCCCAACAACTGCAACAGAAGCAGTCAATCGATGCGCTACATAAACCGGACAACTTGACGCGTCAGCTACAGCGCGCCCGGCGGAGGGTAGTATCTCAGCTTGAATTGCCGCTTCTGAACCGATTCGAGTATTCGTGGCCCCGTCTGCTTCATCGGCGTGTTAGGCCGCCTCCTCATCTTCCTGCCGCAGCGCCCCTCTGCGTCCGCAGGCGCTCCCTTCCAAAGTTTATCGAAGAACGAAGCGTCAAGCACGGGAGCAGAGCGCATCTTCTCCTTGGCAGAGCCTTTGGCTAGGTCGAGCTCTGTAAAGCGACCCTGGAGCTTCCTCATGTGCGCATAGCACCCAATGTCAATCGCGAAAGCCTGAAAAATTCCAGGTTGCGGCTTGTGGGTTAACGCCGATCCGCCGCTATGAATAATGCGGTAATCCAATAGGCGATAGATCAGTCCACGGATACGATTTTCCTGCTGCATCATCTGTTCGGAGACTAAGAACACGTTCGTTTGCCGGTCGATACAGAACTTTCGAAGGACGTATATTCCCCGAATAAGCGTGTCTTGCTCCCCGCCCTCAGAGTCCTGTTTGAGCTCTTCAATGCGGCGCTCGAAGTTCGAACGGCTCAGAATGCGAATGTCGTCCTTCCCAATTCGAAAGTCGCCGTCAGCCGACCGGACCATCTGCAGTACCTCAAGAAAAAGTGAGAGGCAATCCCGAGGAACGCCGCCGCCAGCGAGCACAAGGCGATCGAATCCTTCACCTTTGAATAAAGCGTCAATCTCCTTAGTCTCCATTCCTGCAAGTTTACCGAACTCGTTGAGGATCCGGCGGTTCTGGTCCCTCGTTCTCCGAAAATCTCCGAACGTGAAGTCGGTGTTGATCGGCTGATAGTCGTGCCGCTCCTGCGCCCCAATAGGCTGTCCCTCTCGATCCGCAAAGAGAGTCGTCGCGTGCTTCAATGTTGCAATCTTGAAATAGAGCGGAAGATCCTTGCACAAGCGGTGGATGTAATCCATAATAAAATGCTGATCAATTCTGTTCAGATGATAGAAATCGTCGATTTGCAAAAACACAGCCTTGAGACTCGTCGATAGACCGAAGAATTCACGGATCTGTGCCTTCCATCTTGGCAGATTGGTGTCAAGTTTTCGAATCTTGTCGTCGTAGATGCGATAGGTCCGTTCGGTCTCCGCCTTAATTTTTTCGCTCACGCCGGTTCCGACCAGAAGTGTTATCGGCGCTTGAGAGGCGGTGGCTTCCCCCTTCAGAGACGAGCCGCTTTCGGTCGCAATAGATTCTTTTACGTCCTGTTCCTGCTTGTCAGCCTGCGTGCGAAGGGAAGCAAGATCCTTACGGATTCCAGAAATCAGGTTCCGTGAGCGCTTCTTTTTTCCGAACCATCCTGTGAGATGACGCTCGAGTTCGCCAAAAAGAGCATCAAGTATCTCGATCAGAACATTGGGAAACGAGTGGCGTTTGAATTCTTCACAGTTTAGATAAACCGCCTTAACGGAGGAGTGAAGCTGTCGACCCGACTGATGGAGTAACAGTGTTTTCCCGCAGACCCGGCGGGCGAAAACTACGTGATTTTGCCTCGCTTGAATGTCGCTTAGGACACTGGCAACATCGATATGGGGAACAGGATCTGCCCCGCCGTGCTAAACGCGAAGGTTCTCGTTTATCGCGAGCCGGAGCTTGGTAAGCTTGTCATGGAGAACGATCGAAACCATCATGCTGCCTCCAAAACGCGCTGCCACCGCAGGGTAGGACGAGCGGTGTCCACAGTCAAACAACGGCCGAGAGTTTTTTCGTAGCCGGTCAAACTTCTGGATATGGCGTATAAAGCTAATTCAAACTAAACCACTGCCTCGCAGCGTCTTGACGGCTCGGGGGTGCGGTTACATATGCAGGGCGTCCAACGGGATAGCCGGGATTCTGGGATCGGGGGAAGGGCCATGGCGGACGAAGTGCGGGGCGAGACGCAGAGCTTCCAGGCCGAGGTTGGCAAGCTGCTGCACATCGTCGCCAACGCCCTTTACAGCCAGAAGGAGGTGTTCCTGCGCGAGCTGATCTCGAACGCCTCCGACGCCTGCGACCGGCTGCGCTACGCCGCCCTCACCGAACCGGCGCTCCTCGCCGGCGACGCCGACCTGCGCATCATCGTCCGGCTCGACAAGGCGGCCGGCACCATCGCCGTGATCGACAACGGCATCGGCATGAACCGGGGCGAGCTGGTGCAGAATCTGGGCACCATCGCCCGCTCCGGCACCGCCGCCTTCGTGCGTGAGGTGGGCGAGAAAGGTACCAAGGATTTTACTCCGATCGGCCAGTTCGGGGTCGGCTTCTACGCTGCCTTCATGGTGGCGGACGAGGTGCGCGTGACCAGCCGCCGGGCCGGCGCCGACGACGCCTGCGAGTGGCGCTCGGACGGCTTGGGCACCTTCTCGGTGGCGCCGGCCAACGTGGCCGAGGTGCCGCGCGGCACCCGGGTCACCTTGCATCTGAAGCAGGACGCGGCCGAGTTCCTGGAGCCGGCGCGGCTGCGCCACATCGTCACCACCTACTCCGACCATATCGGGCTGCCGATCCACCTCGACGACGGCACCAAGTCGGAAGCGGTGAACCAGGCCTCCGCCCTCTGGACGCGCCCCAAGAAGGACGTGACCGAGACCCAGTACACAGAGTTCTACCACCACGTCGCGCACCAGTTCGACGACCCCTGGCTAGTGCTGCACAACCGCAACGAGGGGCGGATCGAATACACCAACCTGCTGTTCATCCCTGAAACCAAGCCCTTCGACCTGTTCGATCCCGCCCGCCGCCACAAGGTGAAGCTCTATGTGCGGCGCGTGTTCATCACCGAGGACTGCGCGGAGCTGCTGCCGCCCTGGCTGCGCTTCGTGCGCGGCGTGGTCGACTCGGAGGACCTGCCGCTCAACATCAGCCGCGAGATGCTGCAGAAGGACCCGCGCCTCGAACGCATTCGCCAGGGCCTGGTGAAGCGCATCCTGGGCGAGCTGAAGCGCGTGGCCGAGAAAGAGGCGGGGCGCTACGCCGCTTTCTGGGGCAATTTCGGCGCGGTGGTGAAGGAGGGGCTCTACGAGGACGCCGACAACCGGGGCAAACTCCTCGAGCTCGCCCGTTTCCGCTCGACCGCGGGCGAAGCCCTGGTCTCCCTCGACGACTATGTCGGGCGCATGCGCCCAGGGCAGGCGGCGATCTATTACATCACCGGCGACTCGACCGATGCCCTCGCCCGCAGCCCGCAGCTCGAGGGCTTCCGCGCCCGCGGGATCGAGGTGCTGCTCCTGGCCGATCCGGTCGACGACTTCTGGCTGGGCAGCGTCGCCGCCCACCAGGAGAAGCCGTTCCGCTCCGCCACCCGCGCCGATGCGGACATCAACCAGGTCGCGCTGGTGGCCGAGGCCCCGGCCGGCGCGGCCGTGGCGGCCGGCGATCTCGACCGCCTGATCGCGCTCCTGAAGACGACCCTCGGCGATGCGGTCAAGGACGTGCGCGCGAGCCCGCGCCTGACCGACAGCGCGGCCTGTCTGGTCGCCGACGAGCGCGACCTCGACATGCATCTCGAGCGCATCCTGCGCCAGCACAAGCGGATCGACGCCGCGACCAAGCGCATCCTTGAGATCAACCCGCGCCACGCGCTGGTGCAAAGCCTGGCCACTGCCGCCGCCAAGGAGGGCGCGGCCAGTGACGCGCGCCTCGCCGATGCGGCGCACATGCTGCTGGACCAGGCGCGCATCCTGGAGGGCGAGCCCCTGCCCGACGCAGCCGCATTCGCCCGCCGCCTGAGCGCGGCGCTGGCGCGCGGCCTGGGGGGGTGAGGGGGCGCTACCTTCCGGACACTTGCGCATTCTCGACGAGTCGTTTCAAGGCGCGAAAGCAGCGCGCTAAACTGTCGGAAGACGTGATGGCGATTTCCGGGCGCCAGCCCGAGTCCGTGTCCAAGACGAGCTTCATCATCTCGGTCGTATAGAGCGGACCCACTCGGCGACCGCTTCCCTCTCGCGGCACCAGTGCACTGCGTAGGTCGCGCCGATTGGAACGGCGCGCGAGGCCGACAATTTCGCCCTTCGGATCTTGGAGAGTATCCGGGTCCGTCGGGACCCGGCCGACCCCGACCCCCAGCCACCGAGCAATCGCTTCCCGGTCCGCCAAAAGCCACGACTCGACCTCGCGGACAGCCACCCGAAAGGCCATCAATCTCGCAGGCGTAGCAAGCACTCTTCCAATATGAGAAGGCGCGCAAATCGCGTCGCCATCGAGATCGATGAGGACGGTCCAAGGCGAGTGCAAAGCTCCCGCGTTGTACCCAGGCAGGTTCCTCAGGATCGCGCCCTTGCCCTCTCGGCCATGAACGATACCAATATGGCCACCAGCAGACTGAGCGATCCGCCGCACCACCGCTTCATTGAGATACCCTTCGACTGCCGCGGTGATCGTGACCGCGTGCGATACCAGCATCGGCTAGTCACCAAACAAGGCGAGCTGCTGTATCGAACGCGGACGCGTATGCGGCAAGACAATATCGGGAAGCGGAACGCCGCCTTGCAACAATTCACGCGCTTGACTCACGGTAGTCGCTACCTCGACCCTGGTGCCCTCGGCGGTCGGATTCAGCAGCAGAACCTCGTCCAGACCGATGCCTTCGTCACGCAGAAGATCGGCGGAATGCGAACTCAGAATCACTTGCCGCCCGGTTCGGCGCTGCATGTTGGCAAACATGGAGGGCAGGAAGCGCACGACATCGGGGTGCAGCGACTGCTCCGGCTCTTCCAAGAGGAGGGGGCCGGAGCCGTCAAGTATCACCCAGAGCAAGGCGAGCAGTCGCAGGGTACCGTCGGGAAATTGCTCTTCGGACTGCCACGCCCCTTGCCGGCGCCAATGCTCGTAGCGTCCCCGCAGGCGGGGCCTGCCCACGTCATCCCGGGAGAACTGCAACTCGGAGAGCTGAGGAATGGCGATCTTCAACGCTTCACCGATTCGGCGCAGGCGCGATCCGCGTGTCCGCTCAGGGGTTCTCGCGACCTGCTCAAGGAAATCGGAACCGAACGGATCGCTGCCCTTGCCCAGGAACCGCTCCGGCTCGCGCACCAGCTGCGGCACGAGATGCAGATACTGCACGCTTCGAAAGTGCTCGGCCACTGCGCGAAACTGCCGGTTCACGTTCACCTGCTCAAGGTGAGTCTCCCTCAGTCTCTCTGGGTCTTCCCTGTCATCATCAGGCCTATCCAAGACGACAATCCCATCGCGCTTGACGATTTCCCGCTTCAAATGCAGTCGTCGCTGCTTATCTTGGCTGAACGAAATGCTGTAATCCCATTCCTCGAGAGAGATCTCGTCGGCGATCGTGACGGCGATCGTGACGTTCGAATTCCGCCTCGCGGCCAGGCAGCGTACCTTGGACACACCTCCCCTTCGGGTGACGGACTCCTGAAGTCCACCACCGTCACGCGCCAGGTCGTGCAGGAAACGCAGGCTGTCGAGGAAGTTCGACTTGCCCGCAGCATTCGGGCCGACCAGAAACGCCCGTCCCTGCATGGCCACATCCACGCGCACAAAATTGCGCCAGTTCTCCAGGCGTAAATTCGAGAAACGCAGGGCTCGCTTGGGCGAAAAGGCCATGTCTAATCTATCCGGCGGTGCTTGGTGCCCGGATCATATAGCATGGCGCCGCGTACTTCGCAGGTGCACCCCTTCGACCTGCTACCCCACCTCGGCCCGGACGCAGGGGGAGTAGCCCGTGCCGCTCAACCGCCCGGGCGCGGCATGTGGATCACGCCGGCGCCGAGGATCGGGCCCGCCGTGTCGGCCTGCACCAGGATTGCGCAGCCGCTGGAGCCGGGGCCGCCGACGGCGAATTCGCCCGCGCCCAGCTCGTGGGTCACCTCGCCGCCGTGCCAGGGGCCGAGGCGGCGGAACTCGCGCACGGTGTTGTGGTAGGTAAGCGTGCGCCCGGCGTTCTCGCCGCGCGGGATCGCGGTCACGTTCTGATCGTCGAAGCGCGCCAGCCAGACGCTGGCCCGGCCCTGAAGCTCGCCGCGCGGCCGGATCACGATTCGGACCCCATCGGGCGGCGCGCGCGAGAGCGTCACGGCGGCGAGCGGCGTGCCCTTCTTGCGCAGCATGCGGATCGCCGACTCGATGCCCTGGCGGTCGGTGCCGTTCACGTCGTACTCGCCGCCGACCACCATTTGCGGGGTGTAGAGATAGGGCTTGCGCAGCTCGGAGGTGTAGGCGCGCTGCCGGTCGGTCGAGATCGGCAGGGAGAACAGGTCCTTCCAGCCGATGTAGTCCCAGTAGTCGACGTGGAAGGAGAGCACGATCACGTCGTCGCGGCGCTTGAACTCGCCGGCGAGCTTGTCGGCCGGCGGGCACGAGGCGCAGCCCTGGGAGGTGAACAGCTCCATCACCACCGGCGCCGTCGGCTCGGCGGCTGCGGAGCCCGCGGCGAGCGCCAGGGCGACGAGGAAGACCAAGGCACGCATGTTCAACCGACAACTCCCGACGACGCGACGCGCAAGTCCCCACCCCTTGGCGGAGCGGCTTGCAGTCGAGACACAAAATAGGGTGTCCTGCACCTCACGGGCCAATCAATTGCGCTTGACGGCTGCGTGTACGGCCATCGTCCCCAACCCTGGAACGGAGACCCGCTATGCCCCTGCAACGCCTCGACCTGAAAACCGTGCATCCAACCACCGGCTATACCCACGCCATCCGCACCGGCGACTTCCTCACCATCTCCGGCCAGATCGCCCTCGACAAGGAGGGCCGCCTCGTCGGCCACGGCGATATTGAGGCGCAAGTGCACCAAGTATTCAAGAACCTGCAATCGATCCTGACCGAGGCCGGGGCGGGTTTCGACAAGCTGGTCAAGACCGGCGTGTTCCTGACCCACCCCTTCTACCGCGAGGCGTTCCGCAAGATTCGCGCCCAGTACCTGGGCAGCCACGCGCCCTGCTCGACGGTGCTGGTCGTCGCAAGCCTAGCGCAGCCCCACTTTCTGGTCGAGGTGGAGGCGGTCGCCTACCTCGGCAAGTAGCCCGCGGGCCGCCTTCAGGCCGCCTTGGCGATGTTCAGCAGCACATACTGCAGGATGCCGCCGAACAGGAAGTATTGTACCTCGTCCAGGGTGTCGATGCGGCAGTCGACCACCACATCGACCCGCGCGCCGCCCTTGCGGGTGATGCGCAAGGAGACCGGCATGCGCGGCTTGATCCCGCCCTTGATGCCGAGCAGGTCGATGGTCTCGCTGCCATCGAGGGCGAGGGTCTTGCGCGTGGCACCGTCCTTGAACTGCAACGGGAGGACGCCCATGCCCACCAGGTTGGAGCGGTGGATGCGCTCGAAGCTCTCGGCCACCACCGCGCGCACGCCGAGGAGGCGCGTGCCCTTGGCCGCCCAGTCGCGGCTCGAGCCCGAGCCGTACTCCTTGCCCGCCATCACCACCAGCGGCGTGCCGCCGGCGGCGTAGCGCATGGCGGCGTCGTAGATCGACATCTGCTCGCCCGCCGGCATCAGGCGCGTCACGCCGCCCTCGACACCCGGCACCATCTCGTTCTTGAGGCGCACGTTGGCGAAGGTGCCACGCATCATCACCTCATGATTGCCGCGCCGGGCGCCGTAGGAGTTGAAGTCGGCGGCTCCGACGCCGTGGTCGGTGAGGTAGTTGGCGGCAGGGCTCGCCTCAGCGATGCCGCCGGCCGGCGAGATGTGGTCGGTGGTGATGGAATCGCCGAGCAGCGCCAGCAGGCGCGCGCCGGTGATGTCGGTCGGCTTGGCCGGCTCGGTCGACAGATTCTCGAAATAGGGCGGGTGCTTGACGTAGGTCGACTTGCTGTCCCAGTCGTAGATTTTGCCTTTCGCCACCGCGATCTTCTGCCAGTCGGCATCGCCCGAGAACACGTCGGCGTATTGGCGGCGGAACATCTCGGGGGTGAGGGACTTGCGGATGGTGTCCTGGACCTCCTGGTTCGAGGGCCAGATGTCCTTCAGGTAGACCGGCTTGCCGTCGCTGCCGGTCCCGAGCGGTTCCTTGCTCAAATCGAGGGTCATGCGCCCGGCGATGGCGTAGGCGACCACGAGCGGCGGCGAGGCGAGATAATTGGCGCGCACCTGCTGGTGCACGCGGCCCTCGAAATTGCGGTTGCCCGACAGCACCGAGGCCACCACCAGCTTGCCCGTGGTGACCGCGTTGCCGATCGCGTCCGGCAGTGGCCCCGAGTTGCCGATGCAGGTGGTGCAGCCGTAGCCCACCAGGTTGAAGCCGAGGGCATCCAAGTCCTTGTCGACCCCAGCGGCGTGCAGGTATTCGGTCACCACCTTGGAGCCGGGGGCGAGCGAGGTCTTGACCCAGGGCTTGACGCCGAGGCCGCGGCGGCGCGCGTTCCGCGCCACCAGGCCGGCCGCCAGCATCACGCTCGGGTTCGAGGTGTTGGTGCAGCTGGTGATGGCCGCGATCACGATGTCGCCGTGGCCGAGGCTGTAGTCGGAACCGGCGACCTTGACCCGCTGAGCCGGGTCGGCGGCGCCGAGCTCCTTCATCCCGGCGGTGAAGCCGGCGGCGGCATTGGTCAGCAGCACCCGGTCCTGGGGCCGCTTGGGCCCGGCCAGGCTGGGCTCGACGGTGGCGATGTCGAGGGCGAGGGTGTCGGTAAACACCGGATCCGGCGAACCCGCCTCGCGCCACATGCCCTGCGCCTTGGCATAGGCTTCCACCAGGGCGACCCGCTCGGGCTCGCGCCCGGTGAACTTCAGGAATGCGATCGTCTCCTGGTCGATCGGGAAGAAGCCGCAGGTGGCGCCGTATTCGGGCGCCATGTTGGCGACGGTGGCGCGGTCGGCGAGGCTGAGTTGGTCCAGGCCTGAGCCGTAGAACTCGACGAACTTGTTGACCACGCCCTTCTTGCGCAACATCTGCGTCACGGTGAGCACCAGGTCGGTCGCCGTCACCCCCTCGCGCGGGCGCCCGGTCAGCTTGAAACCGACCACCTCGGGGATCAGCATCGAGATCGGCTGGCCGAGCATGGCCGCCTCCGCCTCGATGCCGCCGACTCCCCACCCCAGCACGGCCAGGCCGTTGATCATGGTGGTGTGGCTGTCGGTGCCGACCAGGGTGTCGGGATAGGCGATGCTCTTGCGGCCCTGCTTGGCGACCCAGACCGTCTGCGCCAGGTACTCCAGGTTGACCTGGTGGCAGATGCCGGTGCCCGGCGGCACCACGCGGAAGTTCTCGAACGCCTTCTGGCCCCAGCGCAGGAACGCATAGCGCTCGCCGTTGCGCTCCATCTCCAGGGCGACGTTCTTGGCGAACGACTGGGGACCGCCGAAATGGTCGACCTGGACCGAATGGTCGATCACCAGATCGACCGGGGTGAGTGGATTGATCTTGCTCGGCTCGCCGCCCATCTTCTGCATGGCGACGCGCATGGCGGCCAGGTCCACGACCGCTGGCACACCGGTGAAGTCCTGCATCAGGACCCGCGCCGGGCGGTAGGCGATCTCGCGGTCGGAGCGGCGGTCCTTGAGCCAGGTGGCGACCGCCTTCACGTCGTCCACGGTCACCGTGTGCCCGTCCTCGAACCGGAGCAGGTTCTCGAGCAGCACCTTCATGGAGTAGGGCAGCCGCGAAATGTCGCCGAGCCCGGCCGCCGGCAGGCTGAAATAATCGTAACTGCGGCGGCCCACCTTGAGGGTGCGGCGCGTGGCAAGCGTGTCCTTGGGCGTTGCGGTCACGGCGCTCTCTCCTGGTCCTCGTTACGGGGGTGGCACCGGTCGCCTGTCCGGGGCCTGTGGCGTATTCTGCCGTATCTAGAACGGAGTATTACCAACGGACGGTAAACGACCACCCCTCGCGGGCGGTGAATCCTTCTCGCGCCGGCCCTTGCCGCTGTCAAGCCGAACCGGGCGGCGCCGCCCGCAACCGCAAGAATTCTGCCCCTGGCTGCATACCCCCGGTCTCTTATGCCCCCCGGCCTTGGTTGCGCGCGCGACGGCCGGGCTCGCCGCCGGCCTCCGGGTGGCTTCAGCCGCGCCGGGCGGCCTTGAAGCGGCAGGAGACGGCGCCTAAGCCGCCATAGTCGGCCGCGGCCTGGTCCCCCGGCTTGATCGCCACCACGCCCGTGCAGGTGCCAGTGGTGATGACGTCGCCGCGCCGGAGGCCCCGCCCGCGCTCGCGCAGGCGATTGGCCAGCCATTCGACCGCGGCGATGGTCGAGCCGAAGACCGTCATCCCGCTGTGCCCCGCGGCCGCCGGCTTGCCGTTGATCGCCAGGGTGACGGAATGCTTGCGGAAATCGAACCGGCGCCAGTCGCTCAAGCCCCGGCCGCGCACGAAGGCCATGTTGGCGGCGGCGTCGGCGATCAGCAGCAGGCGCGCCTCGGTGATCGGCCCCGCGAAGCGGCAGCCGATGATCTCGAGCGCCGGAGCGACGCTGGCGATGGCCGCCATCACTTCCTTGCGGCCATAGGCCTTGGCGCGGGGGGGAAGCGATTTCCCCATGCGCACCGCGAACTCGGCCTCGATCGCCGGCGAGTGGTCGGGCTCGATCGCGACGCTCGCGTCATTGGCATAGGCGAAACGGTCCACCATCTCGCCGTAGAAGGGGCCGCTGACTTGGAGGATGCGCTGTGCCTCCAGCGTGGTGGCGCCGAGCTTCCAGCCGATCACCCGGGCGCCAGACGCGGCGATCATCGCGTCCTGGGCGCGATAGAGGGCCGCCTCGTCGAGGGCGCGCATCCCGGCATCGACGGCGACGCGCGTGCCCTTGAGGCGCGCGCGCCAGAGGGCGGGGCCGAGCGCCACCATCAATAGGGCTTCGCGCCGCCGACCGAGACGCGGTGCATCTCGCGGCGGAAACCGTGGTAGTCGTTGAGCGCCAGGTGCTGGACGCAGCGGTTGTCCCAGACCGCGACCGCGCCTTTGGTCCAGCTGAAGCGGCAGCCGAACTCGGGCCGGGTCGAGTGGCGCCAGAGATAGTCGAGGAGGGGCGCACTCTCCGCCTCGGTCCAGCCCTGGAAGCGGATCGTGAACACCTCGTTGACGTAGAGCGCCTTGCGCCCGGTTTCGGGATGGGTGCGCACCACCGGGTGCTCGAACTCCTTGCCGATCTTCTCGGGATGGGCGACGGGCATGGAGTCCGCGCCGCCGACGTAGCCCCCCTCGCGGCCGCCGTCACCATAGGAGCGGCTGGAGGAATGGACCGCGATCATGCGCCCCAGCATCGCCTGCATGCCGGGCGAGAGCGTCTCGTAGGCCAGGTACTGGTTGGCGAACAGCGTGTCGCCGCCCCGCGCCGGAATGTCGATGGCATAGAGCACCGACCCCAGCGCCGGCTTCTCGGTGTAGGTCACGTCCGAATGCCACTGGCCGCCGAAATTGTGGCGCTCGTGCGGCTCCTTGACGATCGCCACCACCTCGGGATGTTCGCCGTAGCGCGGTTTGATCATCGGGTGCGGCTCGACCTTGCCGAAGCGCGCCGCGAAGGCGGTCTGGGTGGCCGGGGTCAGCGTCTGGTCGCGGAAGAAGATCACCCCGTGAGCGAGGAAGGCGCGGTGGATCGCAGCGAAGGCCGCGGGGTCGAGTGGGCGCGACAGGTCCACGCCCTCGATCTCGGCGCCGAGCGCGCCGGTAAAGGGGCGGACGCGGAAGCCAGGAGCGGCGTCGTCCATGGTCGTCTCTCCCTCGGGCACAGGGTCGGCAACGGTAGCATTGCCGCCACGCTCCGCCAACGTGCCTTGTTGGCCGGCAGGCTCAGGCGCCGCGCCGCGCCCGCCGGCCGTCCGCCCAGGTCATCGCCCAGACACTGCCGATGACGAGCGCACCGCCGAGCCCCTGCCACGCCGTCAGCACCTCGCCGAACGCCAGGTAGGCGGCGATCACGCTGACCACCGGCTGGACGTTGAAGATCATGGCGGAGGTGACCGGGCCGACCCAGCGGAGCGAGAGGTAGTAGAGCATCAGGCCGGTCGATTGCAGCACCCCTACCCCGGCGAAGCCGGCCCAGCCGGCGGGGGTCGCCGGCGCCGCCAGGCCGGTCGTGGCGAGGGCGAGCAGCGGCAGGATGACCGCCGCGACCCAGCCCGCGTGCAGCAGCACCAGGTAGGGATCGACGCGGGCGAGGCGGCGGCTGTACCAGATGTTGTTGATGGAGGTCGCGAGGGAGGCCATCAGCCCGAGGGCGACGCCGCGCCAGTCCATCGTCGCGACCGAGGTGCCGAGCATCAGCGCCAGGCCGAGGAAGGCGACGGCGATGGTGAGCGCCTTCACCGGCGGCAGAGAGGTGCGCAGGAAGAGCACGGCGAGGACCACGGTCACCGGTGGAAAGGTGAAGTGGAGCAGCGCCACCAGCCCGATCGGGATGAACTCGGCGGCGCCGATGTTGCCGTAGACCATCATGCCGATCAGCACGCCGATGCCGGCGCATTCCAACCAGCGCAGCCCGCCGATGGCCATGGAGCGGCGGGTCGCCAGGAAGAAGACCGTCATCACCAAGGCGAACAGCAGGCAGCGCCCGGTCACCACCGTCGGCCCGTTGCTGCCCCCCTGGTAGGCGAAGCGGGCAGCGGTGGTGGCGAGCCCGAGGATGATCGCCGCAAATAAGGTGATGCCGAGCCCGACGCGGTCGACGGCCGGCGGGGCGGCGGAGCGGCTGGTGGGGGTGCGCACGCGGGCACTCTGGCGCGCCGGCGCCCTCCCTGTCCACCCGCGCCCCTTGCGACAGGTCAATGCCTGCGCCACCCTGTCCGGCAAGCATTCACTATCGCCCTTCCGCGGGCGACCACGAGTAAAGATCGCCATGCCGCTCAAACACATCCGCCTCGAACTCGCCCGCACCCCCGACCATCCCCAGGGGAGCGCGGTCCACGGCTATGAGTTCGTGGCCCCCCTCGCCGCCGACGGCCACCTCGACGCCGAGGAATGGAAGGCGCACAAGCCGCAATGCACCGTGCGCCGGTTCTGGCGTGGTGCGGCGGACGAGAACGGCCACCTGGTGCATACGCGCGGCCGCAAATGGGCGTTCTCCTACGCCGCGGGTGAGGATGACGATGAGCCGATCTTCAAGTTCGACCGCCATCGCTTCGTCGAGGGAGAGTATCTCTCGGTCACCGAGCACGACGGCGTCACCCGTCCCTTCCGCATCGTCCGCGTGCGGCGAGCGAGTGCACCCACGCAAACACGCGATACCCGTTACCCCCCCCCTCCCTGCCCTCCCCCGCAAGGGGGGAGGGGAAAGAAGGATCGGAGAGTCGCTTACCAACTTCACTTATCCCCCCCCCTATGCGGGGGAGGGGGAGGGTTAGGGAGGGGGGGCGGTGCCGCCTGATCGCAACCGGCCCATGGCCTCGGCCGCGTGACTCCGCCGCCCCTCGCCACGGCTGGCCGGGCCGCGGTCCTGGCCGGCATCCGCGACGGGGTCGGCGCGCCCGGAATCGCTATCTTCGCGTCCCAGGTCGGCTTCGGCTCACTCGCGAGCGCGGGCGGCCTGTCGCTTCCCCTCGCGCTGACCGCGACCGGCACCATCTGGGCGATGCCGGGCCAGGTCGCCTTCGCCGAGCTTGCCGCCGCGGGCGCGAGCTGGCCGGTGATCCTGATCGCGGTCTCGCTCGCCAACGCCCGCTTCCTGCCCATGACGGTCGCGACCATTCCGCTGCTGCGCGAGCGGGTCGGCGTGCGCTGGTTCCAGTTCCTGTTCGCGCACCTGGTCTCGATCACCAGCTGGGGGCAGATGCAGCTCACCCGGCACCGGGTCCAGGGCGCGGCGCGGGCGCCCTATTTCGTCGCCTTCTCGGCCACGGCGCTGCTGCTCGCGCTCCTCGGCACCGGGATCGGCCATGGGCTCGCGGGTCTCCTGCCGGCGCCCGCGGCGCTCGCCCTCGCCTTCGTGCCGCCGCTCTACATCCTGCTGATGCTGGTGGCGGCGCCGCAGCGGATCGCCCTCGTTGCCACCGCCCTGGGCGGTGCCCTCGGGGCGGGCGGGGATCTGCTGCTGCGCGACTGGGGCGTGCTATTGGGCGGCGTGCTCGCCGGCACGGTTGCTTGGTTGCTCATGCGGCGGGCCCGCCATGGGTGAGGCGCCGCCCTGGGCGCTGCTCGCGGTCGCGGTGGCCGGCACCTATCTCTGGCGCGGGCTGGGCGTCGCGCTCGCTGGCCGGGTGGACGAGGGCAGCCCGGTGTTCGAGTGGGTCGGCTGCGTGGCCTATGCCCTGGCGGCGGCGGTCTCGGTGCGCATCATCCTCTGGCCGACCGGCCTGCTGGCGACCACGCCCGTCGGCGACCGGGTATCGGCGACCGTGATCGGCCTCGCCGCCTGCTGGGCGCTCAGGCGCAGCGTGCCGCTCGCGCTTGCCGCCGGCGCCGGCGCCTTCGCGGTCCTCACCGCGCTCCGGGGCGGCTGAGCGCCGCCCCGGGCGGGCGGTTCAATTACCGCGGCGGTAGTTGGAGAGGTGGCGGTACATGCCCTCGACGTTGAGGCCGAGCCAGTCCTTGTAGCCGCCCCATTCCGCGTAGGCCGGCATGGTCACCTCGGCCTTGACCTGCTCCAGCGGCATGCCCTTGCGCACGCGGCTCAGCACCTCGCTCCGCAGCTCGGTCAGGTACTTGCGGTGGTCGGCCACGTCGGCCTTGGTGCCGAGCGCGCCATGGCCGGGGGCCAGGATGTCGTAGTCCATGGCCTCCAGGCGCTCGAGCGAGACGAACAATTCCTCGATGAAGCCGTTCGGGAAGTCGCGCCAAGCGAGGCTCTTCACCGGTGCGAAGTCGACCGCGAATACCACCCGCTCGGCCGGGAAGCGCATCACGATCGAGTTGTCGGAGTGGTTGCGGCCGAGGTGGGCGATCTCGACCTCCTTGCCGCCGAGGGTAATGGTCATGCGGTCGGCGAAGGTGACGTGCGGCACCGCCGTCGGGCGGCCCTCGGCGATGATGTGCCCTTTGGCGTTGGCGTGGGCGACGATGGTCGCGCTGTCGGCGAACACCTCGCCGCCGCCGATGTGATCGGCGTGGTCGTGGCTATAGATCACGTAGCGGATCGGCTGGTTGAAGCGCCTGGTCACTTCCTCCTTCAGCCACTTCGCCGCATCGGCGTTGATCGGGTCGGTGGCGATGACCCCGGCCGGGGTCACCAGGAAGACCGAAAAGTGGAAGTCGTTCTGGAAGCGGTAGAGATCGCCGCGAATCTGGGTGATCTCGCGCTTGGGCGGGGTCGGGGCCTGGGCGTCGGCCGCGACGGTGGTCAGGATCACGAGCGCCGCGGCAATGGTGCCGAGCGCACGGCGAAGTTCGGTCATGGGGGTCCTCCCTGAAGGATGGCGCCGCCGGTCTTGTGCCGGCGCGCGCCAATCCTCGGCGGGCGCTCAGCCCGCTGCCAATTCACTTCTTTGTGAACGGCCGCTTGGGGCCGCGCGGCCTCAGCTCGAGGGCTCGACCGCCTGCCAGAAGCGGTTGTTGAGCGGGCCGACAAACCGGTCGTGCATCGACCCCAGGCAGCCGCGGAAGGAGGGGAAGGTGCCGCTGGCCTGCCGCTTGCACCAGTCGAAGGCGCCCTTGGCCATCAACATGGCGCCGTCGCTGGCGCCGATAAGGGCCGCAAGCCGCTCGGCCGAGGCCCAGGCGGTGTTCCGCACTGCCTCGTCCTCAGACCCGCCGGCGGGCAGCACGTTGATCATGGCGTTGGCAACGGTGGCCGCCTGCATCCAGTCGCCGCCGCGGTCGACGATGCCGACCGCGATCGAGCGGTGCGCGTCGCTCACCAGCGCGAGCTCGGCCGGGGTGATCGGCTGGGGATCGCCGGCGACCGGCACCGGCACGAACGAGGTGGCGGTGGTGATCTCGATGATGGCGAACATGGCGCCGAGACTACGCAGCACGGATTCCGGCACGCTCACGCGGACCGCGGTGTGGCTGCGCTCGGAGGCGAGCGTCAGGTTGCCGGTGACCGGAACCGCGCGCGTGCCGCCGTTCGCCAGTGTCGCGGTCAGGCGCAGATGCCCGGCATCGACCGGCAGGTAAGCCTCACCCCGTGTCGGAGAGGCGCGCCCGCGCTGCAGGCAGAAGGAGGTGAGCTCGGCGGTGCAGGTGCCGCGCTCGCAAGTGAGCGGGATCGGCTCGGCGGTGGCCACGACGCCCAGAATCTGCGGCGCGACCGCGGCGGGTAGGGCGGCGGCGGCAAGGGTCGCGGCGAGGGCAGCTACGATCACACGGGTCGACATGGCAGTCTCCCTTGACAGCGGACGGAACATACCGCCAACAGGCGGTCACTCCGCATCGGCGCGGTCAATTCGGTTGCGCCCCTGCTCGCGCGTTCGTGAGCGGCGGCGCCTGCCGTCGCCGAGCCAACCCTTGCGCCAGAAATATACCAGGAAGACACTGGCGATCAGCGCCATCAGCGCGAGCGCGGCGGGGTAGCCGTAGGCCCAGCCGAGCTCGGGCATGTTCCACGGCGCGGCACGGTCGAAGTTCATGCCGTAGACGCCGGCGACGAAGCTGATCGGGATGAAGATGGTCGCGATCACCGTCAGCACCTGCATGATCTCGTTCATGCGGTTGCCGACGTTGGTGGCGTAGATCTCGATCAGGCTGGCGGTGATCTCACGGTCGACCTCGACCATGTCCATTATCTGGGCGAGGTGGTCGTAGCAGTCGCGCAAGTAGAGCCGGGTCGGCGCCGCGATCAGCTCGCCGGGGTCGCGGGTGAGGGCGCCGATCACGTCGCGCAGCGGCCAGATCGCGCGGCGCAGGGTGAGCAATTCGCGGCGGATGCCGTGGAGCGCGTGCACCGCGCTAGGATCGGGGGTCGCGGTCAGGGCATCCTCCAGAGCCTCGATCCGCTCGCCGACGTGCTCGAGGGCCGGGAAATAGGCGTCGATCACGGCATCCAGCAGGGCGTAAGCCAAGTAGTCGGTAGCGCGGCTCCGCGCCTGGCCGCGCCCGCGGCGCAGGCGCTCGCGCACCGGCTCCAGGCAGGCGCCGCTGCCGCGGTCGTGGAAGGTGAGCAGATAGCCCCGGCCGACGAAGAGCGCGATCTGCTCGGTCTCGAAGATCGGCCCGTCGACCGGCAGACGGCCGACCACGAACAGGTGGTCGCTGTACTCCTCGAGCTTGGGGCGCTGGTGCGTGTTGACCACGTCCTCGAGTGCCAGGCCGTGCAGGCCGAACAGTCCGCCGATCGCCTCGATCAGGGCGACGTCGCCGAGCCCTTCCACATCGATCCAGACCACGGGCAGGCGGCCGATGAACGGGCGGATGTCGTCGATGCCGTCGCAGCGCCGCTCCTCGAACGCCGTCGGCCCGTAGGCGATCACCCGGACCACCGGGCGGCGCGCCGCCGGATCGGCGATCAGGGTGCCGGGCGATGCGCCGGGCGCGCTGCGGCGCTGCCAGCGCCGCCGACGGCGGGGCGGCGGTGTTTTAGATTCAGCGGGGGGCTGGTTCATGTCGGGCCGCGCGCGCTGGGCGCGCCGAGTGCCGCCAGGGCGGCATCCGCAGCGCTGACGCCCGAGAGATAGGCGCCGTGGGCGGTTGAGAAGAACTCGGGGTGCATGGCCTCGCCGGCGAAGAAGAGGCGGCGGGCGAGCGGTCGGGCAAGGGCGGCGCGCCGGCCTGACTCGCCCGGCCGCGCGGCGGCATAGGCGCCGCCGATCCAGCGCTCGCCCTGCCAGGCCGAGGCGATCCCGGCTACCATCCGCCGGCGGATGGCGTTGCCGAACATCCCGGCCAGGTGGTGCAGAGCGTGATCCACCATCGCCGCCTCGCCGAGCGCCTCCAGGCGTGAGGCGCGGGTGCCGGCGACATAGGCGCTGGCGATCCGCTGGCCGAACGGGCGAACCTCGCACACCAATCCATCCCCGCTCGCGTCCAGCACATGGACGTAGCCCGGCATCGACGCATCGAACACATCGCGGTCGAAGGCGATGCCGATGCGGTTGGCGGTCCCCAAGGGCAGGGCCGCGATCGCCGCGGTTTTGTCCGCCGGCAGGGCGGGGCGGAAGCGGAGTCGCTCCGATGCCAGCACCGCGGTCGAGACGGTGACGATGGCAGCCTGCGCATCAAGGGTGCCGCGTGCGGTGGCGAGGCGGACCCCGGGCCCGCCCCAGTCGATCGCGGTGACGACGGTGTTGAGGCGCACGGGCACGTCGGCACCCCAGGCTGCGATCAGGGCGCCGTAGCCTTGCGCCACCGGCCAGTTCTCGTCGGTGTCGACATAGGCGGCATCGTCGCCGGTGGCCGCGCGCTCCGGCTCCACGCCGTTCATGCAGGTGCTGTAATAGTCGGCGAGGGCGGTCCAGCGGCTCCGGCGCGCCGTGACGGCGGCGACCGCCACGTCGTGCGCTGAAAGCCGGGTCGCCTGGCTGTGGCGGCGCCAGTGCGCCCGCCAGGAGGCGCGCGTCGCCGCGTCGGCGAATCTCCCGCCGGCGAACAGCAGGCGCCGCCGGCGGCGCGTGAGGAGATCGAATCCGAGCGCGCCTGCGATGGCGGCGAAGGGGTTCAGGCTGCCCGAATGCAGCCAATGGCAGCCCAGGTCGAAGGGCACGCCGAGGCGGCTGGCATCGGTCAGCGCGCGCCCGCCGATGCGCCGCCCCGCCTCCAGCACGGCGCAACTGAGCCCTTGATACGCGAGTCGCTTGGCCGCGGCGAGGCCGGCGGCGCCGGCGCCGATGATTGCCACGTCCACCTCGCCCATCCCTTCCCCCGCCGCGCCGTTCCATGGAAGTCTCACGGCAGAGTGACGGATCGCGCGCCGGCTTGGGAAGCGGCATGGCAAGGGAGCGACGATGATGGCGGATACCGGCGCGATGGTGGCGCGCATCAGGAGATAAGAGGCAGATTAAGGGGACACAACACCTAGGGTGTGGACTCAATTGATCCAGAAGCAGAGAGCGGCGACGAGACAGACGCCGGCGAGGAAGTTGCGGGCGAGCTTGTCGTATCGTGTCGCGAGGCCTCGGAAGTCTTTGAGGCGGCAGAAGGTCCGCTCGATAACGTTGCGCAGG
>SHWA01000050.1 GCA_009693995.1 Alphaproteobacteria bacterium
TTGGAGAATACGGGCCGGAGAGAGACGAATTTCGGCCCCGGCGCGGTTCACTCGGTCAACAGCTTTGGTGCGTGAACCGCGCGGTTACTGGGGTTTTCAGCGGTGCCGCCCGAAGGCGGAGAGCGTTGTCGCGATAGAAGTTGGCGGAGGGGGTGGGATTCGAACCCACGTCACGCTTTTGGCGTGAACACACTTTCCAGGCGTGCGCCATAGACCACTCGGCCACCCCTCCGAAGCGCGCAAACCTTAGTCGAGCGAGGCGCGCCTCGCAACCGGCCGCGGCGGCGCGGCGCCGCCGCCCGGCGTCCTTGCCGGGGCCTTGAAATCATTGCCTTGTCCGGGCGTTCGACTAAGCTACCGCGCCGACGGGGGGCCGCCTCATGGGGCGGTCGTAACGGGGGCGGATGGCGCGAATGGTCGGCCGGGTAATCGGACTCGCGCTGCTGCTGGCGGGGATCGTCGCCGCCGGGGTGGAGATCGTCACCCTGGTCGGCAGCGGCCAGTACCAGATGCTCTCCTTCGGCGACCTCTGGTCGCGCCTCCATGCCAACAGCCTGGTTGGGCTGCAGGCGCTGATCGAGAAGAATCTGAGCGAGACCGCGTTCCTCGACGTCGTGGTGCCAGCCCTCGCCCTGCCGCTCTGGCCGACCCTCGGCGGGCTCGGCCTGATCCTGTTCCTGATCGCGCTGCGGCCGCGGCGGCGCAAGTCGGTGTTCGGCCGCCGGCTCTGAGGCGCGCTACTCGTCGCCCATCTTGAGGGCGGCGAGGAAGGCTTCCTGCGGGATCTCCACGTTGCCGACCGAGCGCATGCGCTTCTTGCCCTCCTTCTGCTTCTCCAGGAGCTTGCGCTTGCGCGTCACGTCACCGCCATAGCACTTGGCGAGCACGTCCTTTCTGAGTGCGCGCACCGTTTCGCGGGCGATGATGCGGCCGCCGATCGCCGCCTGGATGGCGATCGGGAACAGCTGGCGGGGAATCAGGTCCTTGAGGCGCACGCAGAGCTGCCGGCCGCGGCTTTCGGCCGCGGCGCTGTGGACGATGATCGAGAGCGCGTCCACGGGATCGCCATTGACCAGGATGTTGACCTTGGCCAAGTCCCCCGCCGCGTAGCCGTCGAGGGCGTAGTCGAAACTGGCGTAGCCGCGGCTGACCGATTTCAGGCGGTCGTAGAAGTCGATCACCACCTCGTTCAGCGGCAGGCGGTAGACCAGCATCACCCGGGTGCCGGCGAAAGTGAGATCGACCTGGGTGCCGCGCTTGCCTTCGCACAGCTTCAAGACATTGCCGAGATAGGTGTCGGGCACGAACACGGTGGCCTTGATCCAGGGCTCGTCCATCTGCCGGATGCGAGTCGGGTCGGGCATGTCGGCCGGGTTGTGCAGCTCGATGGTCTCGCCGTCGGTGAGGGCGATCCGGTAGATCACCGAGGGCGCCGTGGTGATCAACTCGAGCCCGAACTCGCGCGTCAGGCGCTCGCGGATGATCTCCATGTGGAGCAGGCCGAGAAACCCGCAGCGGAAGCCGAAGCCGAGCGCGGCCGAGGTCTCGGGGTCGAAGGTGAAGCTGGAGTCGTTTAGGCGCAGCTTGCCCAGGCTCTCGCGCAGGTGCTCGTAGTCGGCCGAATCCATGGGAAAGAGGCCGCAGAAGACCACCGGCAGGCTGGGCTTGAAGCCGGGGAGGGGTGACGGCGTCGGGCGCCTGTCCTCGGTGATGGTGTCGCCGATGTGGCAGTCGGCGACCTGCTTGATGCCGGCGGTGATGAAGCCGATCTCGCCGGGGCCGAGCTGGTCCACGGCCTCCGACTTGGGGCGGAAGATGCCGACCCGCTCCACCTGGTAGGCGGCACCGGTCACCATCAGGCGGATGCGCATGCCGCGCTTCAAGATGCCGTCCTTGATCCGGACCAGGGTGACCACGCCGAGATAGCTGTCGTACCAGCTGTCCACCAGGAGCGCCTTCAGGGGCGCCGCGGCGTCGCCAGTCGGTGCCGGCAGACGGGCCACCAGGGCCTCCAGCACCGTATCGATCCCCTGGCCGGTCTTGGCCGAAATCAGGATCGCGTCGCTGGCGTCCAGCCCGATCACGTCCTCCACCTGCTGCTGCACCTGTTTCGGCTCGGCGGCGGGCAGGTCGATCTTGTTGAGCACCACCAGGATCTCGTGGCCGGCATCGATCGCCTGGTAGACGTTGGCGAGCGTCTGCGCCTCCACCCCCTGGCTGGCGTCGACCACCAGGAGCGAGCCTTCGCAGGCGGCGAGGCTGCGGCTGACCTCGTAGGAGAAGTCGACATGCCCGGGGGTGTCGACCAGGTTGAGGACGTACGAGCCGCCGTTGGCCGCGCGGTAGTCGAGGCGCACCGTCTGCGCCTTGATGGTGATGCCGCGCTCGCGCTCCAGCTCCATGCTGTCCAGCACCTGCGCGGTCATCTCGCGCGCCGCCAGTCCGCCACAGCGTTCGATCAGCCGGTCGGCGAGGGTCGACTTGCCGTGGTCGATGTGGGCGATGATCGCGAAGTTGCGGATGTGGGTGAGGTCGGTCATGGCCCTAGCCGGTCGTCATTGGGCACGGCACTAGACGCGGAGCGTCGCGCCGGTCGCGGCGGCGACGGCGGCAACCACCTTGGCGCCGAGCGCCTCGAGGTCGGCATCGGTGAGCGAGCGCGCGGTCGGCTGCAAGGTAAGGGAGAGCGCAAGCGACTTCTTGCCCTCAGGCACGCCCGGTCCCTGGTAGAGGTCGAAGATTCCGGCGGCGACGATCAGCGCCTTGTCGGCGCCGCGGGCCGCGCGCACGACCGCCTCGGCCGCCACGTCCTGGTCCACCACGAAGGCGAAGTCGCGCACCAAGGGCTGCAATTCCGCGCGGTACAGGAGCGGGCGCGTGCGCCCCTGGCGGTCCTTCAGCTCGGGCAGCGCCGCCAGGAACAGCTCGCAGGCGGCCGCCGGCCCGGGCAGGCCGAAGGCCTTGAGGATCGCCGGGTGTATTTCGCCGAAGTGGCCGAGCACCGCCTTGCCGAGGCGGAGCGTGCCGGCGCGCCCCGGGTGGTACCAGGCCGGGGCCTCGGCCGCCACTTGCGCCCGCTCCGCCGGCCCGCCGCAGGCCTCGATCGCGGCCAGCAGGTCGGCCTTGGCGTCGAAGGCATCGGCGCCGTGCGCCCCGCCCCGCCAGTGGCGCGGAGCGGCGAGCCCGTGGCGCAGCGCGCCGGCCACGGTCTGCTGACCGGCCGGCGTGTCGTCGCGGTACTGCGGGCCGACTTCGAACAGCGCCAGATCGGGATAGCCGCGGTCGGCGTTGCGCCCGGCGGCCGCCAGCAGGTTGGGCAGCAGCGAGGGGCGCATCACCGACAACTCCGCCGAGATGGCATTGGCGAGCCGCAGTTCCGGCTGGTCGCCGCCGAAGAGCGCCGCCTGCTCGGGCGCCAGGAACGAGAAGGTCACCGCTTCCACCATGCCGCGCGCGGCCAGCGCGCGCCTGGCGAAGCGCACGCGCCGCTGGGCGGGGGAGAGGGCGGGGGCGGCGACCGCATGGGTGCGGTGAAGGGATACCGGCGGAATGCGATCGAAGCCGTGGACGCGGATCACCTCTTCCACCAGGTCCGCCTCGCCCTCCACGTCGCGGCGCCAGGAGGGGGGCGTGACTAGCATGTCCTCGCCGAGCCCGGTGACGGTGAAGCCGAGACTTTCCAAGATGCGCACCGATTCCGCCTCGGCCACCGCGACGCCGCCCAGGCCCTGCACCCGGCTCGCGCGGAAGGGGATCTGGCGCCGCCACTCGGGCTCCTTGCCAGCGATCACCAGCTCGCTCGCCTCGCCGCCACAGAGCTCCAGGATCAGGCGGGTGGCGTACTCGGCGCCCCGCACCAGATAGGCCGGATCGATGCCGCGCTCGAAGCGGTAGCGGGCATCGCTCTGGATGCCGAGCTTGCGCCCGGTCAGGGCGGTGCGGATGGGGTCGAAACAGGCGACCTCCAAGAACATGGTCCGCGTCGCCTCGGTGCATCCGGAGGACGCGCCGCCCATGACCCCGGCCAGCGCCAGCAATCCGTCGTCGTCCAGGATCGCCGTCATCTGGTCGTCGATCTGGTACTCCTTGTCGTTGAGCGCGGTGAAGCGCTTGCCGCCATGGCCGAGGGCGAGGCGGAGATCGCCCTTCAAGGTATCGAGGTCGAACACGTGCAGCGGCCTGCCGACGTCGTAGGTGAGATAGTTGGTGATGTCGACCAGCGCCGAAATGGGGCGCAGCCCGATGGCGCGCAGCCGCCGTTGCAGCCAGGCCGGGCTCGGCCCGTTACGCAAGCCCCGGAACGCACGGCCGACGAAATAGGGGCAGGCGTCCAGCCCCTTGTCGTCGAACTGGAGATGGACGCGGATCGGGCTGGCGAAAGTGCCGGCGACGGCGCTGCTGTCACGTGCGCGCAGCGAGCCGAGACCGGCGGCGGCCAGGTCGCGCGCCAGGCCGAGGACGCCGAGGCAGTCGCCCCGCTCCGGCGTGACCTTGATGTCGAACACCGGATCGTCGAGGCCGAGCACGGCGGCGACGGGCGTACCCAAGGCCGGTGCGCCCTCGAGTTCGATGATGCCGTCATGGTCGTCGCCGAGGCCGAGCTCGCTGGCCGAGCACAGCATGCCCTGGCTCTCGACGCCGCGAATGGTCGCCCTCTGGAGAGCGACACCGGTGCCGGGGATTGTAGTACCGGGGCGGGCGAGGACGCCGAGCAGGCCGGTGCGCGCGTTCGGCGCGCCGCAGACCACCTGGACCTGTCCCGCGCCCGTGTCCACCTGGCAGACCCGCAGCCGGTCCGCCTGCGGATGCGGCGCCGCCGCGATCACGCGGGCGACCGTGAAGGGGGCGAGGCGCGCGCCCGGGTTCTCGATGCCTTCGACCTCGAGGCCGAGCGCGACCAGCCGGTCCGCGATCGCCGCGGCGGTGGCATCGGTCTGCAGGTGCTCTTTCAGCCAGCCGAGGGTGGTCTTCACCGCGCCAGCCCCCCTTGGGTCGAGGGCTGGTCGAGGGCGGCGAAGCCATAGTGGCGCAGCCAGCGCAGGTCGCTCTCGTAGAAGGTGCGCAGGTCGGGGATGCCGTATTTCAGCATCGCCACGCGCTCGACCCCCATGCCGAAGGCGAAGCCCTGGTAGATGCCGGGATCGACGCCGCAATTGAGCAGCACGTTCGGGTGCACCATGCCGCACCCCAGGATCTCGAGCCAGCCGTCGCCGGCGCCGATCTTGAGCTCGCCGCCCTTGCGGCTGCAGCCGATGTCCACCTCGGCCGAGGGCTCGGTGAAGGGGAAGTAGCTGGGGCGGAAGCGGACCGGCACGTCGGGCAACTCGAAGAAGGCGTGCAGGAACTCGATCAGGCAGCCCTTCAGATGGCCCATGTGGGTGACCTTGTCGATCACCAGCCCCTCGACCTGGTGGAACATGGGCGTGTGGGTGATGTCGGAATCCGAGCGGTAGGTGCGGCCCGGCGCGATGATGCGGTGCGGCGGCGCGTGGCGCATCATGGTGCGGATCTGCACCGGCGAGGTGTGGGTGCGGAGCAGCATGCGGTGCCCGTCCGCATGGGGCGCGAAATAGAAGGTGTCGTGCTCCTGGCGCGCCGGATGCTCGGGCGGGATGTTGAGGGCGGAGAAGTTGTGGAAGTCGTCCTCGATCTCCGGCCCCTCGGCGACGGTGAAGCCCATGTCGCCGAAGATGGCGACGATCTCGTCGGTCACCTGGCTGATGGGGTGGATGCGTCCCTCCGCCCGGTACTCGACGGGGAGGGTCACATCGACCCGCTCGGCGGCGAGGCGAACACCCTGCGCCTGGCGTTCCAGCACGCCCTGGCGCGCCAGGATCGCCGCCTGCACCGCGTCCTTCAGCCCGTTGAGCGCGGGGCCGGCGGCGCGCCGCTCCTCCAGGCCCATGGCGCCCAGGCCCTTCAGGAGCTCGGTCAGGCGGCCCTTGCGCCCGAGGGCGGCGACGCGAACCTGCTCGAGCGCCGCCGCATCGCCGGCGGCGGCCACCCGCTCCAGCCACTCGGTGCGCAGGGCGTCGATGTTGTCCATGGTCCTATCGTCCGGCGAAAGCGTCGCCCCATGCGCCGCCCTGGGCGCCCAGGCGGCGGCACAATCTCATATCTTGGGGGGCCTGCCCAAGGGGGCAGAGCCCCTCTGGCTCACATCTCGGCGGCCATGCCCAAGGGGGCAAAGCCCCTCAGGCGCGGGCGAGCGCGCCCTTGACTTGCTCGACGATGGTGCGGAACGAGTCGGGCTCGCGCGCGGCCAGATCCGCCAGTACCTTGCGGTCGAGGCCGATGCCGGCCAGCACCAGGCCGCGGATGAAGCGCGAATAGGTCAGCCCGAGTTCCCGCACCCCGGCGTTGATGCGCTGGATCCAGAGGCCGCGGAAATCGCGCTTGCGCACGCGCCGGTCGCGGTAGGCGTACTGCTCGTTCTTCTCGACCCGCTGGCGCGCGGTCTTGATCGCCTTGCTGGCGCGGCCGCGGGCGCCCTTGGCCTTGGCCAGCACCTTCTTGTGACGGGCGTGGCGGGTGACGCCGCCTTTCACGCGTGGCATGGGTCAGGCCTCCGTCATGCGTATGGCAGATAGCTGCGCTTCACGATCGCCGCATCGCCCTTCTGCAGGATCGCGGTGCCGCGCTGGTTGCGCTTCACCTTGGAGCTCTTCTTGGCGAGGATGTGGCGGTGCTTGGCGTGGTTGCGCTTCACCTTGCCGGTGCCGGTCAGCGAAAAGCGCTTCTTGGCGCCACTCTTCGACTTGAGCTTGGGCATCGGTCCCGGCTCCGGTTGTGGCCCGCATCCAGACTTCGGGGCCATAGAGACGCCGCGCCGGCCCGAGGCGGCCGGCGGAGATGCGGCTTATACCGGCAGCGCAGGGCGGATGCAAGCGAAGGCGGGTCGGCCAGGGGCAAGCACGGAACGGTCATGTTCTTGTAATGTTCCCATTGATGGGCTAGGCTTCTGTCTACTGGCCGCATCCAAGCCAAAGGTCCCTTGAACTGTCATAGGGGTTGTGACCAGGACCGATATTCTCTCAATATGTGGGGTCGTCAGGAACCCATCCGTCGAAGGAATCCGTCCGTAGAAGAACGCAGCATCGAGGCCAGGGTCAGCGGCGGCTGTCGCTCAAGAGTCGCTATGGGGTGATCAGTTCGTCACTACTCTGGATCTCGGGGATTCTGCCGCTGCCCTCGCGCCGCCGCCACCCCATCCGGATGCCGTCATGGCGTGCGCGGACAACCGCCACTTCATGCGGACCCTACCGGACGGCACCATGCATCTGATTGTGACCTCGCCGCCTTACAACATCGGCAAGGCCTACGAAAGGCGCGCTTCGCTCGACGATTACGTCGCCCAGCAGTCGCAGGTGATCGCCGAGTGCGTGCGGCTCCTCCATCCCCGGGGCTCGCTCTGCTGGCAGGTGGGTAACCACGTGCAGAACGGCGAGATCGTCCCCCTCGACATGGCCCTCTACCCGGTGTTCCGCGGGCTCGGTCTCAAGCTCCGCAATCGCATCGTCTGGCATTTCGAGCACGGGCTGCACTGCTCGAAGCCACTCTCGGGTCGGTACGAGACGATCCTCTGGTTCACCCGGTCCAACGAATACGCGTTCAATTTGGATTCGATCCGCGTCCCATCGAAGTATCCGGGGAAGAAGTATTTCAAGGGACCGAAGGCGGGCCAGCTCTCGTGCAATCCGCTCGGCAAGAACCCCGGTGACGTGTGGATCCTCCCGAACGTCAAGAGCAATCACGTCGAGAAGACGATCCACCCGTGCCAATTCCCGGTCGAACTGGTGGAGCGGTTGGTGCTCGCGCTCACCGCGGCGGGCGACCGCGTGTTCGATCCCTTCATGGGCGTCGGCTCTTCGGTCCTCGCCGCCGTCAAGCATGGCCGCCATGGATTCGGCTGCGACATCGTGCCGGGATACGTGGCGATCGCAGAAGAGCGCTTGCGGAGCTTGCGCGCAGGCACCCTGCGGACACGCCCGATGGACCGGCCGGTCTATGATCCCGCTAAGCCCTACGGCGGGCAGCGGTGAGGATCGCGGCTCACTATTCGCATCTCAACGGCCTGGAGTTCCTGCTCGTTCACAAGCCGAATCTCTGGGACGAACTGCGCCACGTGGTCGCCGGCGTCGATGCGGCAGCGTGCCGCACCAAGGTCTCGAAGGAGATTCGAACCCGCGACAAGCTGTTTTATTCCCCGAAGGACATGAGCCAGGCGATGAAGAGCGGCTTTCGCTCCTGCAACTGGGTTGAGTAGCGAACTTCCTACTGGGTCACGTCCGACGCGCGGCTGATTCGCAAGACCATGCACCTGTCACCGTCCGAACAGAAAGCCGCGATCGAGGCGGCCGGCCTGTCGGCGATCGCGTCCTACAACCAGACCGACTTCGTGAAGGAGCGTGTCGCGGTCGAGGTGCAGTTCGGCAAGTACGCCTTCGTCGCCTACGACCTGTTCGTCAAGCACATGGCGTTCTTCGTCGGCGACGTGATCGACGTCGACGTCGAGATTTTGCCGATGAAGGAATTGCAGCAGCAGATGTCGTCGGGCGTCGCCTACTACGAAGGCAAGCTCTACAACCTGATCCGCGAAGGCCGCGGGGTGCCGGCCGTGCCGCTGGTCCTGGCCGGCGTCGCCCCCTGACCCGCCGCGCGCCTATTTCGGCGCGATCACCATGGTCATCTGGCGGCCTTCCATCTTCGGGAACTGCTCGACCTTGACCTTGGCCTCGAGCTCGTCCTTGACCCGCTCCAGCACCTTCATGCCGAGGTCCTGGTGCACCATCTCGCGGCCGCGGAAGCGCAGCGTCACCTTGACCTTGTCGCCCTCGTCCAGGAAGCGGATGATCGCGCGCATCTTGACGTTGTAGTCGTTGGCGTCGATCCCGGGGCGCATCTTGATCTCCTTGATCTCGATGACCTTCTGCTTCTTGCGCGCGAGGTTCGCCTTCTTCTGGGCGGCGTATTTGTACTTGCCGTAGTCGAGGATCTTGCAGACCGGCGGATCGGCGTTGGGGGAGAGTTCGACCAGATCGAGACTGGCTTCTCCCGCCATCAGCAACGCCCGGCGCGTATCCACGACGCCGACGTTCTCTCCGGTCTGGTCGATGAGCCGCACATTGGCGCTGTCGATCTCCTCATTCACGCGAGGACCCTCGCGTGAGGGAGGCTGGTTCATCGGAGGTCTAGCGATCGAGCAGCTCCTTTCGGTTGCCTGGGGGGCGGTTGCCTGGGGGGATGGCGCGGGTGGGGGCGCGCGCGATCATGGCTCGGGGATGGTTTGGGGTCGGTAAACTCACGTGTCCTCGCCCGCTCCTGGCATTGCGGCTTCTGCCGTCAATCTATTCACCACGGCGGCGAGTGCAAGGGTTTCCTGGGCGCCGCTTTCGCCGAGCCGGCGCAAGGTCACCGTGCCTTCCGCCGCCTCCTTGCGGCCGACGATGGCGATCACCGGCACCTTGGCCAGGCTGTGCTCGCGCACCTTGTAGCTGATCTTCTGGTTGCCGAGGTCGAGGGCGACCCGCAGGCCCGCCGCCTTGAGGGCTGCTGCGACCTGGAGCGCGTGGGGCTCGCCGTCGGAGGTGATGATCGCCACCACCACCTGGGTCGGCGCCAGCCAGAGCGGGAAGCGTCCGGCATAGTTCTCGATCAGGATGCCGATGAAGCGCTCGAACGAGCCGAGGATCGCCCGGTGCAGCATCACGGGACGGTGGCGCTGCCCGCCCTCGCCGATGAAGGTCGCATCCAGCCGCTCGGGCAGGACGAAGTCCACCTGCAAGGTGCCGCACTGCCAGTCGCGGCCGATGGCGTCACGCAGCACGAACTCGAGCTTCGGCCCGTAGAAGGCGCCCTCGCCCGGGTTCAGCGTGGTCTCGATGCCGGCCGCCTTGGTCGCGGCCAGGAGCGCCCCCTCGGCGCGGTCCCAGGTGGCGTCCGCGCCGGCGCGCGACCCCGGGCGGTCGGAGAACTTCACCCGCACGTCGCTGAACCCGAAGTCGCGGTAGATGCTCATCAACAGGGTGCAGAAGCGGATCGTCTCGTCGGTGATCGCGGCCTCCGCGCAGAAGATGTGGGCGTCGTCCTGGGTGAAGCCGCGCACGCGCATCAGGCCGTGGAGCGCCCCCGAGGGCTCGTTGCGATGGCAGGAGCCAAACTCGGCCATGCGCAAGGGAAGGTCGCGGTAGCTCTTGATCCCCTGGCGGAAGATCTGGATGTGGCAGGGGCAGTTCATGGGCTTCAGCGCCAGCACGCGCTCCTCGGCCTCGGAGACGAACATGTGCTCGCGGAACTTCTCCCAGTGGCCCGACGCCTCCCAGAGCGCGCGGTCGACCAGCTGCGGCGTGTTCACCTCGACATAGCCGCCCGCCTCCAGGCGGCGGCGCATATAGGCCTGGATGGTGCGGAAGAGGGTCCAGCCCGCGGGATGCCAGAACACCATGCCGACCGCTTCTTCCTGCAGGTGGAAGAGGCCCATCTCGCGCCCGATGCGGCGGTGATCGCGCTTCTCGGCCTCCTCGATCTGGTGCAGGTGGGCATCCAGCTCGGCCTTGGTGGCGAAGGCGGTGCCATAGACGCGCTGCAACATCTCGTTCCTGGAATCGCCGCGCCAGTAGGCGCCGGCCAGCTTCATCAGCTTGAAAGCGTGGCCGAGCTTGCCCGTCGACGGCAGATGCGGTCCGCGGCAGAGATCGATGAAGACGCCCTGCCGGTAGATGCCGATGTCCTCGTCCGCCGGCAGATCGGCGATGATCTGCGCCTTGTAGTGTTCGCCGATCTGCTTGAAGTAGGCGATGGCGCGGTTGCGGTCCCAGACCTCGCGGGTGATGGGCTCGTCGCGATCGACGATCTCGTGCATGCGCGCTTCCAGCTTCGCCAGATCTTCCGGCGTGAAGGGGACGCTGCGCGCAAAGTCGTAATAGAAGCCGGTCTCGATCGCCGGGCCGATGGTCACCTGCACGTCGGCGTAGAGTTCCTTCGCCGCCTCGGCCAGCACATGGGCGGCGTCGTGGCGGATCAGCTCGAGTGCCGTGGGGTCCTTGGCGGTCACGATCGCCGCTCGGCAGTCGCGGTCGATCACCGTGGCCAGATCCACCATCTGGCCGTCGAGCCGGAGCGCCAGGGCGGCCTTGGCGAGACCGGGGCCGATGGCGGCGGCGAGCTCGGCGCCGGTCGGCGCGTGCTCGAACCGCCTTGCGCTGCCGTCGGGGAGGGTGATCGCGATCATCGGCGTGCTCTCTCGGCGGCCGGGGCCGGTGGGCCGGACCGCGAGCGGAATGTAGGTGGCGCCGCCGCCATGTCAATCACGCCTGGGCGGGGGCAGCGCGGCAATCACCGCAGCCGAATCGAGCCGGGCGAGGTCGGGATGGCGAAGCGTGACCACCGCCGGCCCCCTCGGCGCCGAGAGCGCAGGGTCGGAGGCCTGGGAAAAGAGCACCAGCGAGGGCGTGCCCGCCGCCGCGATCAAGTGCATGGGGCCGGTGTCGTTGCCGACCGCCACACGCGCGGCGGTGGCGAGGGCGGCGATGTCGGCGAAGGTGGTGGCGCCGACCAGGGAGCGGGCCTCGGGACAGGCATCCGTGATGACCGCCGCCGCTGCCGCCTCGGCCGCCGCTCCCAGCACCACCGGTACCAGGCCGGCCGCGGCGAAGTGGCGCGCCAGGGCCGCGTAGTGCTGCGCCGGCCAGCGCTTCTCCGGCCGGTGCGCCGCGCCGCCGGGCACCAGCAGGGCGAAGGAGCGCCCCGGCAGATGGAATCCAGCGATGTCGCCGGCGAGCCAGCCGAGGTCCGGCGGCGGCACGCTGGCAATGCCGGCCACGGCCAACTGCTCGATCTTGGCGTCGAGGGCATGCAGGCGGTCGCGGTCCGGGTTGCGGTGCGGATGCGAGCAGCCGCGCGCCACCCCCGACCATTCGGGCTTCGGGTCCGCCAGCAGGTGGAAATACCAGGACGAGCGGTCCGAGGTCTGCAGATCATAGACCCGGCGAAAGGCGCCCTGCCGCAACCGGCGTGCCTGCGCCAGCCAGCGGTCGAGGCGCCAGGCGGGCGGGCGGGCGTCGATCCAGATCGCGTCGAACCAGCCGCTATGCTCGGCGAGCGCGGCGAAGGGGGCGGTGGTCAGGAGGGTCACATGGGCGCCGCCATGGTGACGCCGAATCGCCTGGAATGGGCCCAGGGCGAGCACGAAGTCGCCGAGCGCGCTCAGCTTGATCACCAGGATGCGCTCGCGCCCCGGGGCGTTCGCGCTCATGCACGCGCCGGCTCTAGCAGCTCGCGGTAGACCGCGAGGGTGGCGGCGCACATGCGCGCGCTGGAAAAGTGGGCGATGGCCCTGGCGCGGGCGGCCTCGCCCATGCGCTGGCGCTCTGCCACCGGCAGGGTGATGGCGTGGCGAATCGCCTCGGCCAGAGCCGCGGGATCGCCGGGAGGCACCAGCCACCCGGTTTCGCCCGCGACCACGATCTCCCGGCTGGCGCCGTGGTCGGCGGCGATCACCAGCCGCCCCATTGCCTGGGCCTCGACGATCACGCGGCCGAACGCCTCGGGATCGGTTGACGCCGAGACCACCACGCTCGCCAGCCGGTAAGCTGCTGGCATATCGCTGACGTGCTCGACGAAGCGCACGGCACCGCCCTGCCCGCGCCGGGCCGCCAGGGCCTCCATCTCGGCGCGGTATCCCGCCCGGGTCTCGGTGCCGCCGACCATCAGGCAGCGGAGATCGCTGTGCCCCACACGGGCCAGCGCCTCGATCAGGACGGCGTGTCCTTTCCAGCGCGTCAGCCGCGCCGGCAGCATGACCACCGCGGCATCCTCCGGCAGGCGCCAGGCGGCAGCCAACTGGATCATGCGCTCAGGACTGACCCGAGCCGGGTCGAACGCATCGAGATCGACGCCCCGGTGGATCACGCGCAGCCGTGCCTCGTCGACACCGTAGGTGGTGCGCACCCGCTCGCCGATGAACTCGGAAATCGCGATCACCCGGTCGCCCCGCGCCATGATGCCGTTGTAGACGCGCTTGAGCGGCCCGATCTGGCCGTAGGTGCCGTGGACCGTGGTGACGAAGGGGACGCCGGCGCGGCGCGCGGCGGTGTGCGCGCTCCAGGCCGGGGCGCGGCTGCGTGCGTGCACCAGGTCGATGCCCTCCGCTTCGATCAGGCGGGTCAGGCGATCCACGTTGCGCCAGAGGCCGATGGGATTCTTGGTGCCGAGCGGCAGGGTGACGTGGCGGGCGCCGGCGCGGTCGAGCTCGCGCACCATCGGGCCGCCCTGCGACGCGACCACGGCGCGAAAGCCGGCCCTGACCAGCGCCGCGGCAACCTCGATCGTGCCGCGCTCGACGCCGCCCGAGACCAAGCGTGGCAGCACCTGCAGCACCGTGGGCGCGCTTCTCGGCCCGCCGGGGGGGGTGCTAGCATCCAGGGTCGGAAGGGTGACTGTCATCGGCGGGTGCAGACTATAGCATGGTGGTTCGGCACGACGAGAGCGGCCCCGCCTACCTCGCCCTCGCTGATGGTGAGCGTCTCGCCTACCGGCTGACGCCGGGGCGGACACCGGGAGTGATGTTTCTCGGCGGCTTCATGTCCGACATGACCGGGACCAAGGCGACGGCGATCGCCGACCATTGCCGCAGCATCGGCCGGGCCTGTCTCTTGTTCGACTATACCGGCCACGGCGCCTCCTCCGGACGGTTCGAGGACGGCACCATCGGCCGCTGGGCCGCCGACGCGACCGCGGCCCTCGACCGGCTGACGACCGGGCCGCAGATCATGGTCGGCTCCAGCATGGGCGGCTGGATCATGCTGCGCGTGGCCCTGGCCAGGCCGGCTCGGGTCGCGGCGCTGGTCGGCATCGCCGCCGCGCCCGACTTCACCGACGACTTCGTCGCACGCGAGCTCTCGGCCGAGGCGCAAGCGGCGCTCGCAACTGACGGGCGGGCGGCGCTCCACTCCCCTTACGGTGAGACGCCCCACGTCATCACCCGGCGCCTGATCGAGGACGGACGCGAGCAGCGCGTGCTGTGCGCGCCGATCCCGCTCTCCTGTCCGGTTCGGCTTCTGCACGGCATGCAGGACGACAGTGTTCCCTGGCAGCGCTCGCTCCGCCTGGCGGAGGCGCTGTCCGGTGTCGACGTGGTGCTGACGCTGATCAAGGACGGCGACCACCGCCTGTCGCGCGACTCCGACATCGGCCGCCTGCTGGCGACCATCGATTCGCTCGCCTCGGATCAGCCGCCGGCCGCGAGCAGGGCGGCCAGCCCTTCCCGGTAGCTGGGATGGATCAGGCGCACGCCGAGCTCGCGCTTGATGCGCTGGTTGCTCACGCGCTTGTTGTCGGCATAGAAACTCCGCGCCATCGGCGAAAGCGCAGCGGCGGCGAAGGGGATCAGCGGCGGCGGCGCCACGCCGAGGAGCTGGCAGGCATGGGCGATCACTTCGGCCGGCGGAGCCGGCGCGTCGTCTGCCAGGTTGTAGGCGGCGCCCGGATTCGGCCGCGCGGTCGAGGCGAGCAGCATCTGCGCGATGTCCTCGACATGGATGCGCGAGAACACCTGTCCCGGCTTGGCGATCCTTTGGGCGCGACCCGCGCGCACGGCATCAAGCGCGCTCCGCCCGGGTCCGTAGATTCCGGCGAGGCGGAACAGATGCACCGGCGTGCCGTGGCGCTGGTGCAGGTCGAGCCATGCGTCTTCGGCGGCGACCCGGTGCCGGGCGCGGTCGCTGGTCGGCGCACGCGGGCTACTCTCATCGACCCAGGCGCCCCCATGATCGCCGTAGACCCCGGTGGTGGAGAGATAGCCGACCCAGAGCAGGCGCGGCAGCCGCGCGATCAGTGCCGCGTGGGTGCGCAGCACAGGGTCGCCCTCCTGGTCCGGCGGGATCGAAATCAGCAGGTGCGTGGTCGGTGCCAGCGTCGCCGCGGCATCGGCGAGCGGCGCCCTGCCCGTGAACAGCGTGACATCGATGCCTTCGCCGATCAGGGGCCCGCGCTTCGCCTCCTCGCGGCAGGTGCCGGCCATGCGCCACCCGAGCGCGCTGACGCTCCGCGCGAAGGCGAGGGCGGAATAGCCGAGGCCGAAACAGAACAGGCGTGACACGGACTGACCGGTTGCAGCGGCACCGAATCCTGCCAGATTGTCCCAGCCCTTGCCCAAACTGTCGAGGCGGGTCCGGGAACATCCCATGTGTCGAGTCCTGGCCTTATTCCTGGTTGCGCTGCTGCTGGCGGTGGTCCCCGCTCCAGCGCCCCTTGGCGAGGCGGTGGCAGAGAAGGGCGCGCCGAGCCGCCCGCCCGCCGCACCCGCGCGCAAGCCGGCGGCTCCCACGCCGAAGGCGCCGCCTCCAGCCGCGCCGCGCGCAGGCAGCGCGGGGCCGGTGGTCAACAGCTACCAGCAGTGCCTCGCCCTGGTGGAGCAGGATCCGGCCCTGGCCGCGAAGTCGGCCGAGGCCTGGTTCGCGGGTGCCGGTGGGGCCGCCGCCCGGCACTGCGCGGCGCTCGCCCACTCCGCCCAGGGCGAACACGCGGCGGCCGGGGTGATCCTGGAATCCCTGGCCCGCGACGAGCCGGGTATTCCCAACCGCACCCGCGCCGAGCTCTACGGCCAGGCGGCGGCTTCGTGGCTGCTGCTCCAGGAGGCGGGGCGCAGCGAGGCCGTGATGAACAGCGCGCTTGCCCTGGCCCCGGGCGATCCGGAATTCCTGCTGCAGCGGGCCGAGGCCCGTGCCGCGGCGGGGCGCGACTGGGAGGCGCTCGACGATCTCAACCAGGCCATCGACAGTGCCCCCGACGAGCCCCTGGTGCTGGTGTTCCGGGCCGCGGTGTTGCGCCAGGTCGGCTCGCTCGACCTCGCCGGCGACGATCTCGCGCGCGCCCTCACCCTCGATCCCGAGAGCCCGGATGCGTTCCTGGAGCGCGGATATTTGCGCCAGGCCCAGGGCGACCTGGCCGGTGCGTTCCGCGACTGGCTGGCGGTGCTCCGGTTCAGCCCCGAGGGCGGCGTCGCCGAGATCGCGCGGCGCAATCTGCGCGAACTCGAGGGGCCGGCCGTCCCGCAGCCGAAGAACTGACGCGCCGCCTCACCCTGCCAGCCATTCGGCGCGGACCTCGGCATCAGCCTCGGCCGCGAGATGCCGCGCGCGCAGGTCGGCGAAGCGCGCGGGCGGCACCAGGCGCGCGAGCGCCCAGACCGCGGCGCCCCGCACGATTGCGGCGCCGTCGCCGAGCCGGGCTTCGGCCGCGCCGGTCTGTGCCGGGTCGCCGGAGTTGCCAATCGCGATCAGCACGTTGCGCAGCAGCCGGTCGCGCCCGCTGCGCTTCATGGCCGAGCCGGCGAACATCTGCCGGAACGCGGCATCGTCGAGGGTGGCGAGATCGGCGAGGCGGGGCAGGGTGAGCTCGGTTCGCGGCTGGAAGGCGCCGTCCAGGGTGGGCGGGGCGAACTTGTTCCAGGGGCAGGCGTCCAGGCAATCGTCGCAGCCGTAGATGCGGTTGCCCATGTGGGCACGCAAGGAGCGGTCGATCGGTCCCCGGTGCTCGATGGTGAGATAGGAGATGCAGCGCCGCGCATCGATCTGGTAGGGCGCCGGGAAGGCATCGGTCGGGCACGCCCGCTGGCAGGCGTCGCAACTGCCGCAATGGTCGGCCTCGGGCCGGTCGGCGTCGAGGGCGAGGGCGGTGAACACGGCGCCCAGGAACAGCCACGAGCCGAACTGCCGCGACACCAGGTTGGTGTGCTTGCCCTGCCACCCCAAGCCGGCCGCGGCGGCAAGCGGCTTCTCCATCACCGGCGCGGTATCGACGAACACCTTCACGGCGGTGGCGTGGCGGGCATGCAGCCAGGTGGCGAACGCCTTCAGCCGCCGTTTGAGGACGGCGTGGTAATCGGCGCCGTGGGCGTAGACCGAAACCGTCCCCCGCTCGCGCCGCGCCAGGTTGCGACCGGGCGCGACGGGGGGCGTGTAGTTGACGCCGAGCACGATGATGCTCGCGACCTCCGGCCAGAGCGCGCGCGGATGCTGCCGCCGCGCCGCCGTCGCCGCCAGCCAGTCCATGTCGCCCTGATATCCGGCGGCAAGGAACCCGTGCAGCCCGGCGCCGGCGGTGGCGACGGCATCGGGATGCGTGATGCCGACAGCGTCGAACCCGAACGCCCGTGCCTTCGCCTTGATCTCCGGCGCGGCCGGCACGGTGGCGGATCCGGCGCCAGGCATGATGCTCAGAAGTCGAGGTCGGCGTAATGCGCGGGCGGCGGCAGGCCGGGGACGCGCTCAGCCAGGAGCGGGCGAAAGGTCGGGCGCGACTTCACCCGGGCGTACCAGTCCTTGGCGCCCGGATGCTTCGCCCAGGGCACGTCGCCGATGTAGTCGATGCACGAGAGGTGCGCGGCGGCGGCGATGTCGGCGAGCGAGAATTGCTCACCGCCGAGCCATTTGCGACGCTCGGCCAGGAACGCGATGTAGTCGAGGTGATAGTGGATGTTCTCGAGACCGGCGCGGATCGCCTCCGAATTCGGCTCGCCCCGGCGCAGGAAGCGCTTCATCAGCTTCTCGCCGAGCAGATTGGCGGAGGCTTCGCGCCCGAACTTGATGTCGAACCAGGCCACCAGGCGGCGGGTCTCGGCGCGCTCGAGTGCGCCATGGCCGAGCAGGCTGGGCTCCGGGAATCGTTCCTCCAGATACTCGCAGATGACGCCCGAATCCGGGATCGCGTGACCCTCCTCCTCGATCAGTACCGGTACCTGGCAGGCCGGGTTGAGGCGCAGGAAGTCCGGCCGGCGCTCCCAGACTTTTTCGACCTTGAGGGTGAAGGCGATGCCCTTCTCGGCGAGCGCGACGCGCACCTTGCGCGAATAGGGGGAAAGGGCGAGATGGTAGAGGGTGAGCATCCACCCATTCTATGTAGCCCCAGGACCCGAGGGGAAGAGCGCGAGTGGCAAGGGGCGCTTGCACGATCTAGTGGTTCCTGCCTGACACAAGAGTCCTGGGAGGGATTCCCCTGGTGGATTGCGCGTGCGAGTCTGGCGCATGCGCACTGGGATATCCATCACCGTCACGTCGGCTGACCGGGTTCGTCTGGAATCCGTCGT
>SHWA01000051.1 GCA_009693995.1 Alphaproteobacteria bacterium
CTCGGCGCTGGTGGCGGCGACCATGGCGACGGCACCGCCCATGGACTCGCCCAGCACGTGCACGGGTGCCTCCGGGTGCGCCGCCCGGACCGCCCGGACCGCCCCCTGAAGGTCACCGATCAGGCTGGGCACGCCCGGCCAGTAGCCTGGCCCGGCGCCGGCGCCGAAGCCGCGCTGGTCGTAAGCGTAGGTGGCGATGCCGTGGGCCGCGAGGTAGGCGCCGGTCTCGGTGAAGGCGTTGCTGTAGTCGTTCATGCCGTGCAGCGCGATCACCACGGCCAGCGGCCGAGTGGGTGGCAGGAAGCGGCGCAGCGGCAGGCGGGCACCGTCGGCGGCAATCAGCGCTTCACTTGCCAGTATGGGCTCGCTAGCCGCCGGCCCCATGGACCGGTAGGCGATGACGCAGGCACCGACCGCAAGGGCGAGGACCAGGGTAAGAAGCGGGCGGTGCAGGCGGCGGTGCATGGCGGCGGCATCCTAGTGGATTGACCCGAACACTTGGTACCCCGGCCCCCCCACCCTCCCGCAAGGGGGCGGAGGAAGGGGTTGGTGCCGTTGAATTTTTCCTCCTTCTTTGCGGGGGAGGGTGGGGTGGGGGGGGTACTCGCGAACCAAGCCATTGATTGTGCCAATCCACTAATGCGGAAGGAGGGGACCGCCTTGACCGCGGCCGCCGCTACCGGCTAAGCCGGGCGGCGCGGGCGGTCTGACCGGCCTTCGGCGCCCGGGGAGACCTGGACCATGACCGACGGTCGACAGACCCGGATCGGCGCCGACATCGGCGGCACCTTCACCGACATCGTGCTCGAGCACGGCGGCCGCCAGCACTACGCCAAGGTGCTCACCGACCGCGCCCGCCCTGGCGACAGCGTGCTGCGCGGTATCGACGAGGTGCTGGCCGCGGCCGGGGTAGGGTCGAGCGACGTTCACGCCCTGATCCACGGCACCACGCTCGCCACCAATGCCCTGATCGAGCGCCGCGGCGCGCCGACCGTGCTCCTGACTACCGCCGGCTTCCGCGACGTGATCGAGATCGGCGACGAGGGCCGGTTCAGCATGTTCGACATGTTCCTCGACAAGCCGGCGCCCCTCGTGCCCCGCCCCTGGCGCCTGGCCGTGCCGGAACGGATCAAGGCCGATGGCAGCGTGCTGGAGCCGCTGGACGAGCAGGCGGTCACCGCCGACGTCCTGCCCGCGCTCGCACGCACCGGCGCGAAGAGCGTGGCCATCTGCCTATTGCACGCCTACCGCAACGCGGCCCACGAGGCGCGGCTCGCCGAGATGGTGCGTGCGGCGCTGCCGGACGTGCACCTCTCCCTTTCCAGCGAGGTGTCGCCGGAGGTGCGCGAGTACGAGCGTTTCTCCACCACGGTCGCCAATGCCTATGTGCAACCGGTGATGGCCCGCTATCTGGCGGAGATGGACGAAGGCCTGCGCGCGCGGGGCTTCCGCTGTCCGCTCCTCCTGCTGCATTCAGGCGGCGGGCTGATGACGCTCGCGACCGCGCGGCGCTTCCCGGTGCGCCTCGTCGAGTCGGGGCCGGCCGGGGGCGCCATCCTCTCGGCCTCGGTCGCCGCCGCCGGCGAAGGGCTGGAGCGGGTGGTCTCTTTCGACATGGGCGGCACTACCGCCAAGATCTGCCTGATCGACGATCACCGGCCACAGACCGCGAAGACCTTCGAGGTCGCCCGCATCTACCGCTTCCTCAAGGGATCCGGGCTGCCGCTGCGCATCCCGGTGATCGAGATGGTCGAGATCGGCGCCGGCGGCGGCTCGATCGCGGCGATCGACAATCTCGGGCGGGTTACGGTCGGGCCGGAGAGCGCCGGGTCGGAACCCGGGCCGGCCTGCTACGGCCTGGGCGGCACGCGCCCGACGGTGACCGACGCCGACCTGGTCCTCGGGCGGATCGACCCCGACAACTTCGCCGGCGGGCGCATCCGCCTCGATGTCGCCGCCGCTGAGCGGGCGCTCGCGGTCCATGTGGGCAAGCCGCTCGGCCTGGATGTGCTGCACGCGGCGCTCGCGGTCTGCGAGGTGGTGGACGAGAACATGGTGAACGCGCTCCGCGTGCACGCGGTCGAACGCGGCAAGGACGCTCAGCGCTATGCCATGATCGCCTTCGGCGGCGCCGCGCCGCTCCATGCCGCGCGGCTGGTGCAAAAACTTGGCTTGCGCCGCATGATCGTACCGACGGGAGCGGGGGTCGGCTCGGCCATCGGCTTCCTGCGGGCGCCGCTCGCCTATGAGGTGCTGCGCAGCCAGCCGTGTCGGATCGAGGCCTTTGCTGGCCGCGCCGCCGATTCCCTGCTCCGGGAGATGGCGGATGAAGGGGCGGCGGTGGTGCGGCTCGCCGATGCGACGGCACCCCTCGGCATCCGCCGCACGGCCTTCATGCGTTATGTCGGGCAGGGTCACGAGATCGAGGTCGAGGTGCCCGAGGGCAGCCTCGCCGCCGACGGGCGGGCGCGTCTCACCCAGGCGTTCGAAGCGGGCTACGCCCGCGCCTATGGCCGCACCATCCCGCACCTCGGCATCGAACTCTTGTCGTGGAGCGTGACGGTGAGCGGCCCCGTCCCCCCGGTTGTCAAGGCGCCAACCATGCCGGCCACCTTCGCCGCAACTCCGCGGAGGTGGCGGCCGGTGTTCGATCCGGCGACCGGCCGGCGCGTCGAAGCGGCGGTCTTCCGGCGGCACGATCTCGCGCCCGGCGCGACGCTCTCCAGCCCTGCCGTCGTGGACGAGGCGGAATCGACCACCGTGGTGCCGCCCGGGTTCGACCTGGTGGTGGACGGCCTCGGCTATCTGGCGCTGACCCGCCGCTGAGCGGCGCCTTTGACAGCCGCGGGCCCTGGCCCGATCATGGATCTGAGACCCCCGCAGGAGCCGCCATGGCGCACGCCGAAGACACGCAGATCGACCGTATCCGGTTGCAGGTGATGTGGGACCGCCTGGTGTCGGTGGTGGAGGAGCAGGCGCGCACCCTGGTGCGCACCGCCTTCTCGCCCTCGGTGCGTGAGGCGGGCGACCTCTCGGCCGGGGTGTTCGACCGCGCGGGGCGCATGCTGGCCCAGGCGGTGACCGGAACCCCCGGCCACATCAACGCCATGGCCATGTCGGTCATTCACTTCCTGGCGAAGATCCCACTTCCCACCATGCGCGCGGGCGACCACTACATCACCAACAATCCCTGGCAGACCTGCGGCCACCTGCACGATCTCACGGTGGTCACGCCGGTGTTCCAGGAGGGGCGTCTGGTTGCGCTCTTCGCCTGCACCGCGCACGTGGTCGACATCGGCGGCCGCGGCTTCGGTCCCGACGCGGCCAGCGTGTTCGAGGAAGGCCTGCACATCCCGATCATGCGCGTGATCGACCAGGGCCGCCCCAACGAGACCCTGTTCGAACTGGTGCGCGCCAATGTGCGCGAGCCGTTGATGGTGGAAGGCGACATCTTCTCGCTGATCGCCTGCAACGACGTCGGCCAGCGCCGCCTGCTCGCCATGATGGCGGAGTACGGCCTGGCCGACATCGACGGCCTGGCGACGCATATCATTGATGCGACCCGCCAGGCCATGACTCGGGCGATCGCGGCGCTGCCCCAGGGCACGTACCGGAACCGAATGGATGTGGACGGTTACGACACGCCCGTGACCCTGAATGCCGCGCTCACCATTGGCGGTGGCAAGATCCACGTCGATTTCGCCGGATCCTCGCCGGCCAGCAAGTACGGCATCAATCTGGTGCTCAACTACACGACTGCCTACACCGCGTTCGGTGTGAAGTGCGCGGTCGCGCCGGAGGTGCCGAACAACGCCGGCTCCCTCGACCTGATCACCGTATCGGCGCCCGAGGACAGCCTGCTCAACGTTCGCCCACCCCGCCCGGTGGCGGCGCGGCACGTGATCGGCCAACTGCTGCCCGACGTGGTGCAGGGGGCGCTCTACCAGGTGCTGCCGCAGTGCGTGCTGGCGGAAGGGGCCTCCTCCCTCTGGGCAGTGCAGCTCCGCGGCCTGCCGACCGGCACCTACGATGCCGACGGGCGCAACAGCGCCGCCTTCGAGATCCTCACCTTCACCACCGGCGGCATGGGCGCGCGCCCGATGAAGGACGGACTCTCGGCGACTTCGTTCCCGAGCGGCGTGCGCGGGGTTGCGACCGAGATCGTCGAGACGGTCGCGCCCGTGATCGTCCGGCGCAAGGAGTTCCGACCCGATTCCGGCGGCGCCGGCGAGCACCGGGGCGGCATGGGCCAGACCATCGAGATCGAAAGCGCGGTCGGCGAGCCGTTCGCCGTGCTCGCCATGTTCGACCGGGTGCATCACCCGGCGCGCGGTCGCGCCGGAGGGCGGCCGGGGGCGCCGGGTCAGGTCGCGCTGGCCTCCGGCCAGACGCTCCGTAACAAAGGCATGCAGGTGATTCCGGCCGATGATCGACTGGTGCTGAACCTGCCGGGTGGCGGCGGTTTCGGCGACCCCTCCCGGCGCGATCCCGAGCGGGTGCGCCAGGACGTGGCGGCGGGCGCCGTCTCGGCGGCAGCGGCGGCCCGCGACTATCCCGCCCCCGTCCCGACTACCGAATAGGTCGGTCTAGCCGCCGACCAGGTGGCGCGCCGCCTCGAACAGCTTTTCCGGATCGAGCGGGCGGCCGTTGAGCCGCACCTCGTAATGCAGATGGCGGCCACTCGACCGCCCGGTCGAGCCCTGCGTGCCTAGGGGCTGGCGAAAGGCAACCACCTGGCCGGTTGCCGACCGAGACGCTCTCGAGATGGGCGTAGAGTGTGCGCAGGCCCAGGCCATGATCGATCTCGACCAGGCGCCCCATGCTGTCGTCCCAGCCGACCGCGACCACGCGGCCCGGCGCCGGGGCGACCACGGGCGCGCCGGCCAGCCCGGCGAGATCGACGCCTTCGTGCAGCGCGGGCCGCCCGGTCCATGGGTCGGGGCGGACACCGAAGAGGCTCGCCACATAATGGTGGTCGAGCGGCGCGAGCAGCGGTACACGCCGCTGCAGGCCGCGCAGCCGGAGCAGGCGGTCGCCGTCGGCGACCGGGCCGGCGGCGGCGTAGCGGAGGCGCGCCGAGGTGGGCTCCGCCGCCAGCCGCGCCAGCAACAGCCCGACATCGAGGCCTGCGGAGGCGAGCGCCGCCTCGGCGGCGCACACTTCCCGGGCGAGCTCCGGCGCCGGCGCGCACGCCCATGCCGGCCCCATGCCGAGCCCGCCTGCCAGCAGCACGGCGCAGAACCATCGGATCAGGAGAGACTGTCGGGCCACCGGTTAACCATTTGCGCGAGAAACCGCTTCCGACGATCCCATGCAAGCGGCGGACCGCTGGCCCTTACCGTACGAGATCAACCACTTGATGCCGCGGCGGGCGACGGAGTGTCAAGAATGCCTACAGTTAACGCCGGATCCTGGGCGGTTACCGGATAGCCGCACGCTTGCTACCATGGCCTTGCAGCGCACCGGGAGGACTTGATGGCCATCACGCTCTACGAACTCGTCGCACGCGAAGACCGGCGCCTCAGCCCGTTCTGCTGGCGCACCCGCATGGCGCTCAAGCACAAGGGGCTGGAGGCGACCATCGAGCCGATCAGCTACAGCAACAAGGAGCGGATCAAGTTCAGCGGCCAGGACCGCGTGCCGATCCTGGTGGACGGCAAGACGGTGGTGACCGACAGTTGGCGCATCGCCGGCTATCTGGAAGATACCTACCCGAAGCAGCCGAGCCTCTTCGGCGGCGCGAGTGCCCGCGGCGAGGCGCTCTTCATCAACCGCTGGGCGGACGCCAACCTGAACCCGGCGATCATCCGCCTGATCGTGCGCGAGATGTACGACCTGGTCCTGCCCGAGGACCGCGACTATTTCGTCCGCAGCCGCGAGGCGCGCTTCGGCATGCCCCTCGATCAGCTCCACGCGACTCGCGATCAGCATTGGGATGCCTTCGAGCGCGCGCTGCTGCCGATCCGGCAAGTGGTGTCGGAGCAGCCCTACATCTGCGGCACCGCCCCGGGTTATGGCGACTACATCGTGTTCGGCAGCCTGCAATGGCCGCGGCTTATGGCGGCGACCGAACTCCTCAAGCGGGACGATCCGGTCTACGCATGGCGCGAGCGCATGCTGGGTCTGTTCGACGGCTACGGCCGCAGCGCCCCGGCGCGCACTCCCGGCTAGGCCGGCGTCGCCGCCAGGCTCTCGAAGGCGTCGCCCGCCGGCGCCAGGCCGAGGATGTGGCGGCGGTGCCAGAGGGCGTAGAAGAGCAGCGTCCAGGCGGCGAAGCCGTGGCGCTTGCCGCCGTGGCGGAAGAGCGCGGTGACCGCGCTCGCGTCGCAGATCTCGCGAATTCCGGGTTGGCGCGCCACCAGCGGGCCGATCGCCTCACCCTTGCGCGCGATCCATTCACCGACCGGCACCGTGAAGCCACGCTTGCGCGTGAAGGGAATCGCCTCCGGCAGGTGGTCGGCCAACCAGGCGCGCAGCACCCACTTGCCGAGGCCGCCCTGAATCTTCAGCTGGTCGGGCAGGCGGAAGGCAGCGGCGGCGACCTCGGGATCGAGGAACGGCGTCCGCCCCTCGACGCCATGGGCCATCAGGCAGCGATCGACCTTGGTCAGCAGGTCATTCGGCAGCCAGTCCTCGCAATCGACCGCCTGGGCCACCTGCACCCGGCTGCGCCCGCCGGTGGTGGCGTGGGTCTCGGCGGCGACCACGCCGTCGCGCCAGGCGAGCGAGGGGTCGCGCAGCACGCCGATTCCCTCGAACGTGCCGCGTGCACGCAGGATCCGTCCGCCGAGCCAAACCGGGCGGGTCACGCGGCGGTAGCGGCCGTAGCCCGCGAACAGTTCGTCGCCCCCCTCGCCGGAGAGGATCACCTTGAGTTCGCGCCCCGCCACTTGCCCGAGCTTGTAGGTCGGCAGCGTCGCGTAGTCGGCGGCCGGATCGTCCATCACCGCGGCGACGGCGGGTAGTAGGGTCCAGAAGTCGCGCTCGTCGAAGTCGACCTCGACGTGCTCGGCGCGGCAGGCGGCGGCGACGCCGCGGGCATGGGCACGCTCGTCGTGCGCGTCGGTATCGCCGAAGCCGACCGTGAAGGCGCGCACCGGCTGCTCGTTCAGCCGCGCCATCAGGGCGAGGAGCGCCGCGCTGTCCACGCCGCCCGAGAGGAACATGCCATACGGCACGTCGCTCCGCTGGTGCACATAGACGCTGTTGATCAGGGCGCGGTCGAGCCGTTCCTGCGCGGTCGCCGCATCGATCGTCTCGGGCGCGCCGGAGGGAAGCGCCGGGATGTGCCGCCGCTCGACGATGCGCCCCTCCGCGACCACCAGCGTCTCACCCGGGGCCACGCGCTGGATGCCGGCGAAGACGGTGCCGACCCCGGTGGTGAACTGCAATTGCAGCAGCTCGTCCCGCGCCGTGGCGGCGAGCGTGCGGGACGCCAGCCCCGCGGCGAGGAGCGCCTGGGGTTCGGAGGCAAAGGCGAACCCGCTCTCGTCCTGCACGTAGTAGAGCGGCTTGATGCCGAAGGGGTCGCGGGCCAGCACCAGCCGGCCCTGCCCGGGGTCATGGATGGCGATTGCGTACATGCCGCGCAAGGAGGCCGCGAAGTCGACGCCCCGCGCCGCGTAGAGATGGAGCGGCGGCTCGCAGTCGGAATTGGTGCGAAAGCTCGCTCCCGCCATTTGTCCGCGCAGCTCGACGTAGTTGTAGATTTCGGCATTGGCGATCAGATGCGTGCCGCCCGGCCCCTCGATCGGCTGTTGCCCGGTGGCGAGGTCGATGATGGCGAGGCGGCGGTGCACCAGACCGACACCGCCGCTGACATGGCGCCCCTCGCCGTCCGGGCCGCGGTGGCGGAGGGCCGCGGCGAGGGCATCGAGGGCGCCGCGGCTCGGCGCGCGCCCGTCGCGGGTCATGATGCCGGCGATCCCGCACATCAGGCCGTCACCCGCTGGAAGAAGTCGCGGTAGCCCGCGACCACCGCCGTTTCCAAGTGGTCGGCGGCATGGGCCGCGCGGCCGCCGGCGACCAGGCGGCCGGCGAGGGCATCGTCTCCGACCACGCGGCGGAGTTGCGCCGCGAGCGCCGCCGGGTCGTCCACGGGGGCGAGCAGGCCACTCTCCCCGTCGGTGATCAGCGCCGCCGGCCCCCGGCTGGCGGCGGCGACCACCGGCACACCCTGCGCCCAGGCCTCGATGATCACGTTGCCGAGCGGCTCGAGCCGGGATGGGCAGGCGAGGACGTCGGCGGCGGCGAACAGGGCGGGGGTGTCCTCGCGCCAGCCCAGGAAGCGCACCCGCTCGGCGATCCCGAGCCGGGCCGCCTGCCCTTGCAGATCGCTCTGGAGCGGCCCTTCCCCCGCTAGCCACAGCCAGCACCCGGGCATTGCGGCGAGCGCCGCCAGGAGTACGTCGAAACCCTTGTTGGGATGCAGCCGCCCGAGCGCCAGCACCAGCGGCGCCGCGGCCGGTGTATCCAGGCGCGCGCGCGCCACGGGCGCTGCCGGCGTGGCGGTGACGAAATTGGGCAGATAGTGCGCCCGCTCCGCCGGCCAGCCGGCGCCGACCAGATAGGCGACGATGTCGCGGGTGTTGCCGATCAGGTGCTGGCAGTGTCGGTAGGCGCCCAGGCGATAATAGCCGCCGAGGCGCGCCGCGTGTACGAAGCGGTGGGGTCGCGGGCAGACCTTGGTCGCCCGGCCCATCCAGCTCAGCACCACATCGGGCCGGAACGCGCCGATCTCGGCCGCGAGGCGGTAGCGGGTCCACAGGTCGAAGGCGCCGGCGAAGGGGAGCGGCACCGCGTCCAGCCCCGCCTGCCGCAGCAAGGCGACCCGCTCCGGCCAGTCGCGCAGCACCACGCGCTGGGTCAACCCCGCCCGATGGAGAGCGATCGCGAGCCGGGTGAAGAACGCCTCCGCGCCGCCGTGCCGGGCGCCCGCCATGACCTGAAGCACCCGCATCGCCTCAGGGCTCGCGCTGGGAATCGAGGTCGACCTTGAGCCGCGTGATCAGCGGCATCAGGGCTGCCATCAGGGCGATCGCGAAGCCCATGCGGCCCTCGCGCCAGCCGCGGCGCAGGACGAAGCACTTGAAGAAGCGGGAGAGACTGGAGCGCACGGTCCAGAGGAAGGGCGGCAGGCGCGCGCCCGAGGCCCGCAGGTCGGCGGCGCGGGCATCCGTATACCGCTGCAAGCGGCGCACCATGTCGGCGACGTCGTCGTCGACCAGGTGGTCGATCGGCGTCGTGAGCCATCCGGCCTTGCCGCTGAGAGTGACCTTGGGATGCACCCGCTGCGGTCCCCAGCGCTTGCAGCCGCGGGCATGCAGGCGCTCGGTCGCCCTCACGCCCCAGGAGGCACCCCAGCCATGGCGCACCAGGCGGCCGCCGACATAATTGTGGAACGGCACCAGGAAATAGCCGGGCTCGGCGCCGATGATGCGGCGGCGGATCTCGGCGAAGAGCGCCGGCGGCACGCGCTCGTCGGCATCGATCTCGAGGATCCAGTCACCGGTGCAGGCATCCAGCCCCGTGTTGCGCCGATCCCCTTCGATTTCCCAGGCGCCTTGGATCAGCCGGTCGGTGAAGCGCGCCGCGATTTCGCGGCTGGCGTCGGTGCAGCGGTCGAGCACCACCACGAGTTCGTCCGCCGGGCGCAGGCGCTCGAGACAGTCGGCGAGTTGCGCCGCCTCGTTATGGGCGACCACCAGGGCGGAAAGGCGCGGAGCGTTCATGCCGCGCGGCCTTCGGCGCGTTCGAAGAGGGCGGTCGCCGCCACGGCCACGGTCTCGACTTCGAGCGATCCCATCAGGCTGCCGACCCGGCGCGAGTCATAGCCGGGCGTGCCGGTCAGCTCCGCGAACGTCTCCGGTGTCCGCACCCACGCGGCGCACGGCCCCCAAGGGGCGTACTGGCTCTCCCGGCTCGGCCCGAACAGGCCGAGGGTGGGCACACCGGTGGCGGCGGCGACGTGCATCAGCCCGGAATCATTGCCGACGTAGAGCGCGCTGCGCCGCAGGCACGCCGCGGCGGTCGGCAGGTCGACGCGGCCGACCAGATCGATCAGTCGCTCCGGTGGCACGGCCGCGATCACCGGCTCGGCCTGCGCCCGCTCGCCGGTGGCGCCCAGAATCGCGACCCGGCCCCCGGCCAAGATACCGCCCGGCCCAGTGAGGCGCCGGGCGAGAGCGGCGAAGCCGGGCGCCGGCCACTCCTTGCCGACCCAGTTGGCGGTCGGCCCGAGGGCGAGCACCGGCGGGCCCGGGGGGACCAGGGCGGCCGCGGCCGCCTCCTCTGCGGCGCCGAGCCAGAGGCGAGGGGGCTGCGGCCGACCCGACAGCGATACCGTCGCCAGGCGCTCCACCTGATGCCCGGTGCCGCCGCGAAAGACGCGCCGCCGCCGGGTGAGCAGGCCGTAGACCAGGGCCGAATTGCGCAGGTCCACGATCAGGTCCCAGGCGGTCGGCAGGGCCCGCCACCAGAGCGCGAACCAATGCCCGAGTAGCGGCCGCTTCTCCAGCTCGATCAACGCCACCAGGTTGGGGAAGTCATAGAACAGCGGCGCGGCGGCGGGACCGCAGGCAATCGTCACGTGCGCCTCGGGGTGGCGCTCCATGATCTCGGCCAGGAGTCCGGTGGAGAGCACGGCGTCGCCGATCCTGCTCGCGGTCACGAACAGGACGTTCATCGCATCCGATTCCGGAGCGCGGGCATCGGCGCCGTTATAGGGCGACCCTCCGTCCGTGCCAAGGGAGCCCCTTGCAGCCAGCAAGGACTGGTCATACCTCAGTCCCTGGTACTCCGGCGATCCCGCCGGGCCGACCGGAGCCAGGTGCATGACTGAGGCTACCATCGTCTCCCTCGCCGAGCGCGGCGTGATCGCGGTCGCCGGGCCGGAAGCGCGCGGCTTCCTCCAGGGCATGATCTCCAACGACGTCGGCAAGGTGAGCGAGACACGCGCCATCTATGCCGCCCTGCTCACGCCCCAGGGCAAGTATCTGCACGACTTCTTCATCGCCGAAGCCGGCGGCGCGCTGCTGATCGACTGCGAGCGCGCGCGGCTGCCCGATCTGGTCAAGCGGCTGATGTTCTACCGGCTGCGCGCCAAGGCGGATATCGCCGACCGGTCGGAGGCGTTCGGTGTGGCCGCGTTCTTTGGCGAGGGCGCGGCCGCGGCCCTCGGGCTCGGCGAGGATCCCGGGTCGGGGCGCGTGGAGGCGGGGGGCGCGATCTTCGTCGATCCGCGCCTCGCGGCCCTGGGGCCCCGCGCGATCCTGCCGGTGGCACGCCTCGGCGCGGCCTTTACCGGCTTCGTTCCGGCAGCCGCCGACTCTTACGATCGCCATCGTCTCGCCCTCGGCATCCCCGACGGCAGCCGCGACCTGGTGGTCGATCGCTCGACCCTGCTCGAGGCCAACTTCGAGGAATTGAACGGGGTCGATTTCCTCAAGGGCTGCTATGTCGGCCAGGAGCTGACGGCGCGCACCAAGTACCGCGGCCTGGTGCGCAAGCGATTGATGCGGGTCGATGTGGAGGGGCCGCTGCCGGCGCCGGGGACGCCGCTCTGCCTCGGCGAGCAGGACGCGGGCGAAGTGCGCTCGGGCCTGGACGGCATGGCGATCGCCCTGGTTCGCCTCGACGCCCTGGAAAAGGCCGCCGCCGCCGGCCAGCCGCTGCGCGCGGGCGAGGCCCGGATCCGCCCGGTGAAACCGGCCTGGGCGAGCTTCTAGGCCGGCGTCACTTCTTGCCGATGGTGGCCTGGGCCGCGGCTAGGCGGGCGATCGGCACGCGGTAGGGCGAGCAGCTCACATAGTCGAGGCCGACGCTCTCGCAAAAGTGAATCGAGGCGGGATCACCGCCGTGCTCGCCGCAGATGCCGAGCTTGATCGCGGGCCGGGCGCTGCGCCCGCGCTCGACTGCGATCCTGACCAGCTGGCCGACTCCTTCCACGTCGAGGGAGACGAACGGGTCCTGCTCGAGAATCCCGCGCTTCTGATAAGTATCCAGGAACCGTGCCGAGTCGTCACGGCTGAGGCCGAAGGTGGTCTGGGTCAGGTCGTTGGTGCCGAAGCTGAAGAACTCGGCCGTGCGCGCGATGTCGTCGGCGACCAGGGCGGCGCGCGGCAGTTCGATCATTGTGCCGACGCTGTAGTCGACGCGCATCCCGGCTTCTTCCATCACCGCGCGGCCGACCTCCTCGATCAGCGCCTTCAACAGGTCCAGCTCGCGCCGGGTGGCGATGAGCGGGATCATGATCTCGGGCGCTACCGGCCGGCCGCTGTCGCGGGCGATCGTGATCGCGGCCTCGAAGATGGCCCGCGCCTGCATCTCGTAGATCTCGGGGTAGGTGATGCCGAGCCGGCAGCCGCGGTGGCCGAGCATCGGGTTGACCTCGTGCAGCTGGCTTGCCCGCGCGCGCAGCGTGTCCATATCGACGTTGGCCGCCTTGGCAATCTCGGCCAACTCCACGTCGGAGTTGGGCAGGAATTCGTGCAGGGGCGGATCCAGCAGGCGGATCGTCACCGGCAACCCGGCCATGATCTGGAACAGCTCGACGAAGTCCCGGCGCTGCATGGGCAGGAGCTTGGCGAGCGCCACCCGGCGTCCGTCGCTGTCGGAGGCTAGAATCATCTCGCGCATGGCGATTATGCGGTCGGCGTTGAAGAACATGTGCTCGGTGCGGCAGAGGCCGATGCCTTCGGCGCCGAAGCCGCGCGCGGCCCGGGCGTCGTCCGGCGTCTCCGCGTTGGCGCGGACCCGCATGCGGCGCAGCTCGTCGGCCCAGGCCATGAGGGTGGCGAAATCGCCCGAGAGCTCGGGCCGGATGGTCGGCACGGTGCCGAGGATCACCTCGCCCGTCGAGCCGTCGATGGTCACCCAGTCGCCGCGGGTGACGGTACGGCCGGCGACCGAGAACGAGTGAGACTTGTAGTCGATGCGCAGGTCCCCGGCACCGCAGACACAGGCGCGGCCCATGCCGCGGGCGACCACCGCGGCGTGGCTGGTCATGCCGCCGCGGCTGGTGACGATGCCGCGGGCGGCGTGCATGCCGTGGATGTCCTCGGGGCTGGTCTCGATGCGGACCAGGATCACGTCCTTGCCGGCGGCGGCCAGGTCCTCGGCCTCGTCGGCGTTGAACACGGCGATACCGGAGGCGGCGCCAGGCGACGCCGGCAGGCCGCGGGTGAGCACGGTGCGCGGCGCCTTGGGGTCGAGGGTCGGGTGCAGTAGCTGGTCGAGCGAGCCCGGCTCGATCCGCCGGATCGCCTCGCGGCGGTCGATCAGGCCCTCGGCCACCATGTCCACGGCGATCTTGAGGGCCGCCTTGGCGGTGCGCTTGCCGGTCCGGGTCTGCAGCATCCACAGCCGGCCCTTCTGCACCGTGAACTCGATGTCCTGCATCTCGCGGTAGTGCTGTTCGAGCCGCTGGTAGACACTGACCAACTGCGCGAACACGCCACCCATGGCCTCCTCCATGGAGGGCAGCTCCGAGTCGCCCTCGATGCGGGCCGCACGGGTCAGGTATTGCGGGGTGCGGATGCCGGCGACCACGTCCTCGCCCTGGGCGTTCACCAGGTACTCGCCGTAGAACTCTCGTCTGCCGGTGGAGGGATTGCGGGTGAACGCGACGCCGGTCGCGCAGTCCTCGCCCATGTTGCCGAAGACCATCGCCTGGACGTTGACCGCGGTACCCCAGTTCTCGGGGATGCCGTGCAGGCGCCGATAGGTGATGGCGCGCTGGTTCATCCAGCTCCCGAACACGGCGCCGATGGCGCCCCAGAGTTGCTCGTCCACGTCCTCGGGGAAGTCGCGCCCCAGCTCCCCGCGCACCATGCGCTTGTAGTCCCGGACCAGGTGGCGCCAATCGTCGGCGCCGAGCTCGGTGTCGAGGTGGACGCCCTTCCCCTCCTTCATGGTCTCGAGCAGGTCTTCGAAGTTCTGGTGATCGACGCCGAGAACCACGTTGCCGTACATCTGGATGAAGCGGCGGTAGCTGTCATAGGCGAAGCGGGCGTCGCCGCTGTGGCACGCGAGCCCGTCGACGGTCTGGTCATTCAGACCGAGATTAAGCACGGTATCCATCATCCCCGGCATGGAGGCCCGCGAGCCCGAGCGCACCGAGACCAGGAGCGGGTTGGCGGCATCGCCGAAGCGCGCGCCCACATCCTGCTCGATGCGTTGCAGCGCGCTCCGCACCTGATCGCGGAGTTCCGCCGGGTACGTCTTGCCGCGGTCGTAGAAGGCGGTGCAGACCTCGGTCGTGATGGTGAACCCGGGCGGGACCGGGAGCCCGAGGGTGCACATCTCGGCCAGGTTCGCGCCCTTGCCGCCGAGCAGGTTGCGCATGTCGGCGCGCCCCTCGGCGCGCCCACTGCCGAAGCCGTAGACCCATTGCGTCATCGGGTGAGCCTATCCTTCGATGCGGGCGAAATCGGCCACCGCCCCCAGGGCCGACCTGATCTGGGACAGTAGCCGCAAACGGTTTATGCGGTGTTGCGGATCATCGGCGTTCACCGTGACCCGGTCGAAGAAGGCGTCCACGGGCACGCGCAGGCGCGCCAGGGCCACCATGGCATCGACAAAGCGCTCGGCGGCCAGGGCCTGGCCGATGGCCGTGCTGGCGGCGACCAGGGCCCCCTGCAGCGCCTTTTCCTCGGCGGCGACCAGGAGGGCCGGGTCGGCGCGCTCACTATAGGCGCGGCCGTCCTTCTTTTCCTCGATGCGGACGATGTTGCTGGCGCGGCGGAAGGCGGTCAGCAGGTTGGCGCCGTCCTCGGCGCCGAGGAAGGCCGCCAGCGCCTCGACCTTGGCCAGCAGCCGCACCAGGTCGTCCTCGGCTGAGACGGCGAAGACCGCCTCCACCAGGTCATGGCGCACGCCCCGGTCGCGCAAATGCACCTTCAGCCGGTCGGCGAAGAAATCCAGCAGCGCGTCGGCCACCGCCGCAGGCGTCGGCCCGGTGCCGAGCCCGCCCTCCTGGTAGAGCGTGACAGCGCTTAGCAGGAGCGGCCTGAGCGGCAGTCTGAGGCCGTTCTCGATGATCAGGCGGATCACGCCGAGGGCGGCGCGGCGCAGCGCGAAGGGATCCTTCGATCCGGTCGGAAACTCGCCGATGGCGAAGAAGCCGGCGAGCGTGTCGAGCTTGTCGGCAAGCGCAATCGCCACGGCGATCGGCGCACTCGGGCAGCGGTCATTCGGTCCGGCCGGTGAATAGTGCTCGGCGATCGCCGCCGCCACCTCGGGGCGCTCGCCGTCGTGGAGCGCGTAATAGCGGCCCATGATGCCCTGGAGTTCAGGAAACTCGCCGACCATGCCGGTGACGAGATCGGCCTTAGCGAGGAGCGCGGCAGTCCGCGCCAGTGCCGGATCGCAGCCGGCGGGCGCGATCTCGGCCGCCAGGGCCTGGAGGCGCGCCACCTTGTCGCCGAGGGTGCCGAGGGCGGCGTGAAAGACGATGCGGCTAAGCGCGGGAACGCGCTCCTCCAGGCGCTGGCGGCGGTCCTGGTCCCAGAAGAAGCGGGCATCGGACAGCCGCGCGCGCAGCACCCGCTCGTTGCCAGCGACGATCGCCCGGCCGCCGTCTGCCGCCGCCGTGTTGGCGACCACGATGAAGCGGGGGGCGAGCGCGCCGTCCGCCGTCTGAAGCGCGAAATACTTCTGGTGGGTGCGCATCGAGGTGGTCAGCACCTCCGGCGGCAGCGCCATGAAGGCCGGGTCGATTCGCCCCATCAGCACCACCGGCCACTCGACCAGCCCGACCACTTCGTCGAGCAGGGCAGGATCGGGGCGGAGGATGAGGCCCTCGGCCTGGGCCAGCGCCTCGGCGCGCCCCTGGATGGTGGCACGCCGCTCCGCCGCGTCCAGCAGCACATGGGCCGCGCGCAGTTTGGCGTACAAGTCGGCGGCGGACGCCACTTCGATCGGCGCCCCGCCCGAGAGGAAGCGGTGGCCGACGGTGGTGGCGCCGAACGGAATGAAGGCTGCGTCGCCCGGCCCCGCCCCCGGCGCCAGTGCCAGGCCGCCCGGTAGGGGCCGGCCGGCGAACAGCGCGATCAGGGAGTGGATCGGCCGCACCCAGCGGAAGGGGGTCGTGCCCCAGCGCATGGATTTCGGCCACGGAAACGTGGCCAGCACGGCGGGCACGATCTCGGCGAGGACCAATGGGGTGGGGCGGCCCGGCCGCTTGAGGACCGCGAACAGGAAGGCGCCGCGATCGGTCTCGCGCAGCTCCACCTGGTCGCGGCGGAGCCCGACCGAGTCGAGAAAGCCCTTGATGGCGGTCTCATTCGCGTTGCCCCGCGGCCCCTTGCGCTCGACCGTCTGGTCGGGCTGCGCGGCGGGCAGGCCCTCGACCGCCAGCACCAGCCGCCTGGGCGTCACCCAGGACGTCGCGGCGGCGAAGGCGAGGCCGGCCTCCGTCAGCCTGGCGGTGACGAGGCGGCGCAGGTCTTCGGCGGCGCGCGCTTGCATGCGCGCCGGAATCTCCTCCGAGCGGATTTCCAGCAGGAACTCGCTCACGTCGGCCCCGCCCCGACCAGCCACGCTTCGCAGCAGCCCTTGGCGAGGGTGCGCACGCGGCCGATGTAGGCGGCGCGCTCGGTCACGCTGATCACGCCGCGCGCGTCCAGCAGGTTGAACAGATGGCTGGCCTTGAGGCACTGGTCGTAGGCCGGCAGCGCCAGGTGCCGCGTCAAGAGGGCCTGGCACTCGGCCTCGGCGTCGGCGAAGTGCCGGAACAGGCGCTCGGTGTCGGCGGCCTCGAAGTTGAAGTGGGAGAACTCGCGCTCGGCGCGCTTGAAGACGTCGCCGTAACGGGTGCCGGCGCCGTTCCAGTCGAGGTCGTAGACGTTCTCGACCCCCTGCACGTACATCGCCAGGCGCTCGAGGCCATAGGTGAGCTCGCCCGAGACCAGCTCGCAGTCGACGCCGCCGACCTGCTGGAAATAGGTGAACTGGGTCACCTCCATGCCGTCGCACCAGACCTCCCAGCCCAGGCCCCAGGCGCCGAGGGTGGGGCTCTCCCAGTCGTCCTCTACAAATCTCACGTCGTGGCGGGCGGTGTCGATGCCGAGTGCCGCCAGGCTCTCCAGGTAGAGGGCCTGCAAGTCCGGCGGCGACGGCTTCAGGATTACCTGGAACTGGTAGTAGTGCTGCAGGCGGTTCGGGTTCTCGCCGTAGCGGCCGTCGGTCGGCCGCCGCGAGGGCTGCACATAGGCGGCACGCCAGGTGCCGGGTCCCAGGCTCCGGAGCGTGGTCGCCGGGTGGAAAGTGCCGGCGCCGACCTCGAGGTCGTAGGGTTGCAGGATGACGCAGCCCTGCCGCGCCCAGAAGGCCTGCAGGGTGAAAATGAGGTCCTGGAAGGACGGCGCCGGTCGCGCTGTCGGTGTCATCGGCTCGCGGCGACTGAGGGCGAATGGTTGGCGCGGAACCTATCCAGGCGGGTCATCCAGGTCAAGCAAACGGGCTCAGGCGCTGGCCGGGCAGTCGCCCCGGCCGCAGCGCTCGGCATCCCGCGCGGCGACGTAGCTGCCACAGACTCGGCAGGCGCGCAGCTCCTGGACGGCCGCCGCCGCGGCGGCCCGGTTGCGGGTCGCCTTCACCTGGGCGATGCGACGATAGAGGCGAAACCCCTGCCACACGGCGACCATGACCGCGGCGAGCAGCAAGAGCTTGGCGACGCTGATGCCGAACATGACCCGGATTTAGGGTTGCGCGGCGGTTGGGGTCAAGGCGACATCCCGGCTAGAGCACTTCCCGGATTGATGGAATCGTAGGGGATTCCCGAAGGGTTTGAAATGTGATTCAAGCTGCTGGCTGGGGATGGAGGCCGGCATGCATGGTGCGACCCTATTCCGAGGATTTACGGGAGCGTGTGGTTTGGGACGTCGA
>SHWA01000052.1 GCA_009693995.1 Alphaproteobacteria bacterium
CTGGTCGTACGCCATGAACTGCGCACCACCCGTCTCCGCCAACACCTTCGTGATCGCTGCCGTCAGCGTCGTCTTGCCGTGGTCCACATGACCAATCGTCCCCACATTGCAGTGCGGCTTGGTCCGCTCAAACTTCGCTTTCGCCATCGCCGGTGTTTCCTAAATTCTCGGTGCGCGATCGGTATTCGTTGTCAGGTGCGACGGCCTTGGGGCCGCGCAATTGGAGCGGGTGACGGGAATCGAACCCGCGTCACCAGCTTGGAAGGCTGGGGCTCTACCATTGAGCTACACCCGCCGCCCCCCTCTCCTACTCCCGTTCTGGCAATGGTGGAGGGGGTAGGATTCGAACCTACGTAGACGTACGTCGGCAGATTTACAGTCTGCTGCCTTTGACCGCTCGGCCACCCCTCCAGTTCGCGCGATTCCGCAAGGCGAATCGCCGCGGAAGAAACGGACGTGCGCACTATCGGTATCCCCAATTCAATGTCAACGCCAAACTGTCGCAGCCGAAAGCGCCGCCGAGCTGGGCTTTCGGCAAGGGATTTGGCAATGTCCGGTGTTACTGCCGCGGAGCGCGGACTATAATGGCAACCATGTCAAATCGCAAGCTGCCCCGCCGCGGCCCGTCGGGGGCGTCGTTGCCGAGCGTTCCCCGCCCCCGCGGCAGCCTCTGGCTCTATGGCCGCCACGCCGTCCTGGCGGCGCTCCGGAACCCGGAACGGCGGTCACACCACCTGCTGGCCATGGCCGCCGTCCGTGCCGATCTGGAACGGGACGCGGGGGCCGCCATGCTCGGCCCGGACCTGCGGGTGGAGACGGTGGAGCGCGCCCGCCTCGATACCCTGCTGCCGGGGGTCCTGCACCAGGGGGTGGCGCTCGAGACCGAGCCCCTGCCGGCGGTCGAACTCGAGGAGGCGGTGAGCCGCGGCGGCGGGCCGGTGGTGGTGCTCGATCAGATGAACGACGGCCGCAACCTGGGCGCGATCCTGCGCTCGGCCGCCGCCTTCGGCGCGCTCGCCGTGGTGCTGCCGCGCGACCACGCCCCGCCGATCGACGGCGTGGTGGCCAAGGCCGCCTCGGGCGCCCTCGAGGCCCTGCCCATCGTCTCGGTCGCCAACCTCGCCCGCGCGCTCGCCGAGCTCAAGGACCTGGGGTTCTGGTGCGTCGGCTTGGACGCGACCGGGACACGCCCCCTCGCCGCCCTCGGTCTCGGGCCGCAGACTGCGCTGGTTCTGGGGTCCGAGGGCCGCGGCCTGCGCCGCCTCACGCGCGAGCGCTGCGACGACATCGCCCACCTGCCGACGCGGGGCGCGATCCGCTCCTTGAACGTTTCCAACGCGGCTGCCGTGGCCCTCTACGAGGTTGCCCGGGCCTGGCCGGCCGCCTAGTGTCCTGCCCCAGAAATTCGTTTGCGAATTTCTGGGATAAGCAGGCCACGAGATGCAAATACCTAGTGGCCCGTTCACCGCGAAATTCGTGATACGAATTTCGCGGACGGGACACCAGGGTTGCCGGCGGCAACCGATAGGGGCGAACCCTGCCATGATCGTCGATATGCGCCTGCGTCCACCGATCCCGAGCTGGGTCGACAAGCCACAATTCCGCTCCGGCCAACCCCATTACCCGAGCAGAATCGGCTTCCCCCGGCCGCCGTCGGCAGAACAGCGGTCGCTCCCGCTCCTGCTGGCCGAGATGGATCAGGCGGGCATCCGCTGGGGCGTGATCATGGGGCGGCAGTCGGCGGACCCGCTCGGCGTGATTCCCAACGACGACATCCGGGCGGTGGTGGTCGCCCACCCCGACCGCTTCGTCGCCTTCGCCGGAATCGACATCGCCCGCCCCATGGCGTGGTGCCTGGCCGAGATCGACCGCTGCCTGGCGTGGCCCGGCTTCAAGGGCATCTCGCTCGAGCCGGGTGCCTCGACCACGCCCATGCTTGCCGACGACCGCCGGCTCTACCCGATCTACCAGCGTTGCACGGCCGCCGGCGTTCCCGTGTCGATCACCCTGAGCGGGCTGCTCTGCCACATGGCCGGGAACGGCAACCAGTTCGCCTCGCCCCTGCCGCTCTACCAGGCCGCGAAGGACTTCCCGAACCTCCAGTTCGTGATCTCCCACGGTGCCTGGCCCGCAGTCATGGAAGCCCTCGGCCTGGCATTCGTGATGGCCAACGTCTGGGTCTCTCCCGATCTCTACATGGTCGGCACCGAGATCCCGGGCGCCCATGAGTACATCAGGGCGGCCAACCACTATCTGGGCGACCGTACCCTGTTCGGCACCGCCTATCCGTCCCGCCCCCTGGTGGAGAGCGTACGGGTCTTCGACGACTGGACCTTCAAGCCGGGCGTGAAGGAGAAGGTACTCGGACTGAACGCGCTCCGACTGATGAACATGGCGTGATGCAGCGATCCAGGGTGTCGCGGCTAACAGGCTTTCCGGCACTTAATCGTTGACTCGTCGACGGACCGGACCTGCCGTCAATCTGGGTTTCTGATATGTTGTAATTCAGTTTTCATGACAGCGGCTTCAGCGTGAATCTTGCGACGATCACCACCAGGGGTCGGATGACGATTCCCAAAGCCATTCGTCGGGCAGCCCAGCTCAATGAGGGCGATGTGATCGCGCTCGAGATCGCCAGTGATCATCTCATTGTGCGCAAGGTTGTTACCGGTAGCGACAAATACTCCTGTGCCATGCAGGAAACGCTCGGCGAATGGACCTCGCCAGAAGATGAGGAGGCTTGGGGTGACCTATGATGAGATGTCAGATGCGGGGGCCGCGCCATTTCATCCGCCTGCACCGCTTCGCCGGGACCGCAGTCACCCAAAACCCCGATTTTGGGTGACTTTTCCTTGCCACTCCATCAGAATAACAGGCGACAAGTAACTGTAAAACTTGACGATAGCCGGATTAGCTCAGGGGTAGAGCAACTGATTTGTAATCAGTAGGTCGTCGGTTCAAATCCGACATCCGGCTCCACATTCCAGAAGGGGCGATCGGCCATGGATGCGAACGCGCGGCGGCGGGTCTTGGACCGCTTCCTGAAGGCCTTCATGGCGCGCGATTTCGCCGCCCTCGCGGACTGCGTCACCGCCGATTTCGAGTGGCGCTTCGCCATCGGGCCGGATGCGCCAGATGGCAAGATCTACCGGGGGCTGGACGGGCTGCGCCAGGGCTTCGCCGAGCGCGACGCGGCGCTGAGCAAGGTAAGCTACGACGACCTCCGCACCACCGTCGCCGGCGAGCGCCTGATGTTGGAATACCGCGTCAGTGGCACCGACCGGGTCGGCAAGTCGTTCAACCTGCGCGGCGTCGAACTGTTCGACTTCGCCGGCACCAGAATCGCCGTCAAGGACGTGTTCTGGAAGCAGACGGCCTAGGCGGCGCCGGCCTTACAGCTCCCAGCGCTCCATACCCGCGGGCAGCGCGATTCCCCGCCACAGGCCCTTGATGTCGGCGACCAGGCCGCCGGGGGCCACCAGCGCCGCGAACGTCTCGGTCCGGAACTCGGCATAGGGCTTGTGGGCCACGGCACCGACCACCGCGGCATAACCGCCGAGCCCGCTCAAGGACGGGCGGAGCGCGATGCCGTAATGGGCCTTGGCCGCCGCCGGGTCGGCGAGCGGGTCGTGGACGTCGACCTGGTAGCCATGCTCGGCGAGGCTCTGGATCACGTCCACCACCTTGCTGTTGCGCAGGTCCGGCACGTTCTCCTTGAAGGTCAGGCCGAGCACCAGCACGCGACCGCCGCCGGCGCCCCGCCGCTTCAAATGGCCGCCGATCTCGGTGGCGATGAAGTGGCCCATGCGATCGTTGATCCGCCGCCCGGCGAGGATCACTTCCGGGTCGTGGCCGGCCGCGATCGCCCGATGCGCCAGGTAATAGGGATCCACCCCGATGCAGTGGCCACCCACCAGGCCGGGGCGGAAATTCAGGAAGTTCCACTTGGTGCCGGCCGCCGCCAGCACGTCGAGCGCGGAGATGCCGAGCTTGTGGAAAATGGTGGTCACTTCGTTGATGAAGGCGATGTTCACGTCGCGCTGGGCGTTCTCGATCACCTTGGCCGCCTCCGCGGTCTTGATGGTCGGCGCGATATGGATGCCGCCGCTGGTGATCGAGCCGTAGAGCGCCGCCAGGCGAGCGGCGACCGCCGGGGTCTGCCCCGCCACCACCTTGGTGATGCGCTCGATGGTGTGCTCCCGGTCGCCGGGATTGATCCGCTCGGGCGAATAGCCGAGGAAGAAGTCGCGCCCCGCCACCAGGTGAGAGGCGCGCTCGAGGATCGGACCGCAGACCTCCTCGGTGACGCCGGGGTAGACGGTGCTCTCATAGACCACGATCACGCCCTTGCGCAAGAATCGGCCGACCAGTTCGGACGCCGCGCGCACCGCGCCGAGATCGGGATTGCACGCCGCGTCCACCGGGGTCGGCACGGTCACGATCATGATCTCGGCGCTGCCGATGTCGCTCGCGGCGCTGGTGACGCGGAGCGTACTGGCGCGCAGCGTTTCCGCCTCGATCTCGTTGGTCCGGTCATGCCCTGCCTTGAGCTGCTGCACACGCGCCCCATCGACGTCGTAACCAACCACGGCATGATGGCGCGCGAGCGCGATGGCGAGGGGCAGCCCGACATAGCCGAGCCCGATCACGGCGACCTGTTCGCGCGGCATCTCTCCGGCCCCTCCTGTTGTCGAATCCCCAGCTCTCGGCGCGTCAGGAACCTACTCCGCCCAGGCCGAGAAGTGAAAGCTGCCGCTGGATCACCTGGCGCTCGTCGTACAGGGATAGCGCGCGCCTCCGCCCGGCCTCTCCCTGGCGGCGGCGCAGGTTAGGGTCATGCACCAGCCGCCTGAGCGCCGCGGCAAGGCGCAAGGAATCGCCGACCGGAACCAGCGCGCCGGTCTCCGCTTCCACCACCTCCTCGCGCGCGCCGCGGATGTCGGTCGCCACCACCGGGAGCGCCGACATCATCGCCTCGATGATCGAGCGCGGCATGCCCTCGCGGTGCGAGGGGAGCACGAAGATGTCGGCGGCCGCCAACACGTCGGGCACGTCCGCGCGGTAGCCGAGGAAGACCACGCGCCCGGCGCGGTCCGGGTCGGCCCGTACCGCGGCGATCGCCTGGTCGATACGTGAGTTGTGATCGCTCGGCAGCCGGTCGCCGACCACCCAGAGATGGGCCGGAACGTCACCGATCGCGTCAAACAGCTCGGGATAACCCTTCTCTTGCACCAGGCGGCCGATCACCACCACGACCACGGCCCCCTCGGGCGTGCCGAGCTCGGCGCGCAGCCGCCGCCGCTGTTCGCCGTTCGCATCGGGGCGGAAGCGCGCGGGATCCACGCCATTGCCGATGGCCGCGATCCGCCCGCCCCGGCACAGCCCGAGGCGCCGGGCGATCGCCGCGTCCTCCTCCGCCTGGGTCAGCAGCACGTCCGTGACCCGCCCCGCCACCCACTCCAGGGCCACGTAGGGGGCGCGCTGCCAAAGCGGCATCCGTTCGTGGAAGTAGAAGCCGTGGGCGGTATAGGCGATGCGTGGCACTCCCGCGGCCGCCGCCGCCATGCGGCCGATGAAGGCCGCGACGGGGGTGTGGACGTGCACCAGGTCGAACCGTTCGCGCCGGAAGAACGCGACCAGGCGGCGGAAGACCGCGACGTGGCGGCCGATGTCGCAGAGCGAGCGCGAGAAGGGCATGATCTCGAAGCGGATGCCGGCAGCGCGCACCCGCGCCACGAACGGACCGTCGGCCGCGACCCCGACCACCTCGTGCCCCGCCACCTGCAAGGCCAGAGCGAGCGGTTGCAGGAAATGGTGGAAGGTGAAATCGACCGCGCAGAGCTGGCAGATCTTCATGCCGCGCCGACCCCGCGCCGCTCCGCCCAGGCCTGGAACGCGATCAGGGTCCAGAGGGGCTCCGCCGTATCGCGCACGCCGGAACAGAGGTCGCGCCACCACACGGCCGGCAACTCCGGCCGGAACAGCCCCTGGCGCGCCAGCCGCACCGGATCGATCGCGGCCCGCACCCGCTCCGCGAGCGGCCCCTGCAACCAGGTGGCGATCGGCACCTCGAGGCCCCGTTTGGGGCGGCGGAACGTAGCCGCCGGCAGGCGGTCGGCGAACGCGCGGCGCAGGATGCGCTTGCCGGCACCGGGCGCCAGCTTATAGGCACCCGGCATGGCCGCGGCGATCAGCGCGACCCTCTGGTCGAGAAACGGGCAGCGGACTTCGAGGCCGCTCGCCATGCTCATGCGATCGACCTTGACCAGCATGTCACCGACCAGGCCGAGCCCGATGTCGGCGGCCAGCATGCGATTGACCGAGTCCACGTCGCCGGCGGCGGCGCGGAGATCGGCGATCATCCCTTCCACGCTGATACCGGGGACCGGAGCGGCGAACAGGCGCTCCAGGTCGGTCTCCGGCAGCAGTCGGGCCCAGCCCGCCTGGCGGCAGACGGCATCGCCACCGGCATGGGTGGTGAAGCGGCGCAGCCGCCGCCCCGCCTCCAGCAGCGGATGCGACTTGCCCTCCGGCAGCCGCGCGACCAGGGGCTCGATGAGCCGGTGGCGGAGAGTCGCCGGCAAGCGTTGATAGCACCCCGCCCACAGCTCGCCCTGATGCTTGCGGTAGCCGGCGAACAGCTCGTCCGCCCCGTCGCCGGTCAACACCACCTTCACCGAGGGTCGCACCGCCCGCGCCAGCAGATGGACGTTGACCGCGGACGAATCGGCAAAAGGCTCGTCCAGGCCGTCGAAGACGGAGTCGAGCGATGCCAGCGCCTGACCGGCATCGACCACCACCTCGTGGTGGTCGGTGCCGAGCGCCTCGGCCACGACCCGGGCCGCGGGCCGTTCCTCGTAATAGTCCGGGGCGCCGGCGAAGCCGACGGTGAAGGTACTGAGGGATTTTCCTGCCCGGACCGCCGCAGCGGCCACCAGCGCCGAGTCGATTCCGCCCGAGAGAAAGGCGCCGACCGGCACGTCGGCGACTAGACGGTCGGCGACGGCGGCATCGAAGGCCGCCACCAGGTCGCGCCCGGCTTGGCCTTCGTCTCCGTAGGTCGCGCCCCGTTCGGCGCCGAGATCGAACCAGCGCTCGATCACAAGGCTTCCGGCGCGGAACCGTGCCAAATGTCCCGCCGGCACCTTGGCGACGCCGGCCGCGATCGCCCGCGGCTCGGGCACGTAGCGCAACGTGAACAGCAGCCTGAGCGCCTGGTGGTCGATGGGCTGCGCACTCCCGAGCAGATGCTCGAGCGCCACCAGGTCCGAGGCGAAGGCGAGCCGCTCGCCGGCATGGTGGAAGAGCAGCGGCTTCTTGCCGAAGCGGTCGCGCGCCAGCACCAGCTCGCGCGCCGCCGGATCCCAGAGCGCGAAGGCGAACATGCCCGTCAGGCGCGGCAGCAGCGCCGGCCCCCATGCGCGCCAGCCGGCGAGAATCACCTCGGTGTCAGACCGGGTCGTGAAGTGGTGACCAGCGGCCTCCAGCTCCCGCCGCAAGTGACGGTAGTTGTAGATCTCGCCGTTGAAGGTGATCACGCGGCCGTGCCCCTGCATCGGCTGGGCGCCACCGGGGCCGAGATCGATGATGGCGAGGCGGGTATGGCCGAAGGCGACATGGGCATCGCGCCAAGTGCCCTCGCCGTCGGGGCCGCGCGGGCGCAGGCGGGCGACCGCCGCGGATAGGCGGCCTGCGGTCGGTTCCGGCGCGAGGCCCCCCAGGTCGACCAGCCCGGCGATGCCGCACATCAGCTCTGCCCTTCCAGGCTGCGCAGCCAGAGCTCGGTGTTGACCAAGGTGAAGAGCGGCGGCAACCCGCGGCGCCGGCCGGCCCGGAAGGACTCGACCACCCGCCCGAGAGCGGCGCCGGCATAGCTCGCGAGCCGCGCCCCGGGTTCGGCCAGAAGGTCGAGATAGCGGCCGAGCCCGCCCGGATCCGCCAGCCAGTCGTCGTAGGGCAGCCAAAGTCCGATCTTGCGCCGGTGGAGCAGGTCGTGCGGCAGATGCGGCTCGGCGAGACGCTTCAGGAGCGGCTTGGTGACCCCGCCGGGAACGCGCAAGCGCCGCGGCAGGCGGTTCAGCACTCGTGCCAGCGGCAGATGCACGAAGGGCACGCGCGCCTCGACCGAGGCCGCCATGGACATCTTGTCCTGCCGCACCAGCAGCGATTCCAGATAGGCGGTCTGATCGACCGCGAACAGCCGGTCGCGGAAGTCGCTGAACCGGGCGCTGGCCGCGGCACGGGCACCCGGACCCGGCACCAGCCCTGGAAACAGCCGCTCCAGGCCCGCAAAGTCATGGTAGACGGCGGCGTAGATCGCGGCGTCGCGCCCGGCCAAGCGGCGCACCCCCTGGACCGGCCAGGTATCGGGCCAGAGCCAGGGCGGCAGCAGCCGCCCCAACCGCTCCTGCCAGGCGAGCTTGGACCAGAGGCCGTAGCGCAGATAGCCGCCGAAGAACTCGTCCGCGCCCTCTCCCGTGAGGATCACCTTCGAGACCGCGCGAGCTTCCTCGCAGAGCAGCATCAACGCGACGCAGCCGCCATGGGGCACGGGTCCTTCCATGTGCCGCACCGCGCGCGGCAGGGCATCGGCGAACCGGTGGCCATCGAGCGGGACTTCGTGATGGTCGAGGCGGTAGCGCGCGACCACCTGCTGCCGCCACGCTCCCTCGTCGAAGGGATGTTCGCCGAGCGAAACACCAAAGGATGTCAAAGTGCGGTCGGCGGCGCCGGTGGCGAGCGCCACCACCAGGCTGGAATCGACCCCGCCCGAGAGCTGCACGGTATAGCCGACGTCGCTCACCAGGTGGGCGCGGATCGATTCGGCGAGCGCCGCCGCGGCCGCCGCGGTCGCCCGAGCCAGGTCAGCGCCCTCATCGGGCGCGATCGTTTCCAGCACGTCGCAGAAGCGGCGCTCCGCCACGCGGCCGTCGGCGAGGCGGATGTGGAGCACCGTCCCGCCCGGCACGCGATCGATGCCGCGCAGGTTGCCCATGCGGCCGGCGGCGAAGCCGAAGGTCAGCAACTCGGCGAGCGCCGCCTCGTCCACCGCCACGGGGCCCAGGCGGTGGAGCGGGCGCATCTCGCTCGCCAGGCCGACCATGCCGGGGGCGCGGCGCAAGTATAGCGGCTTGATGCCGAAGGGGTCGCGAGCCGCCACCGCCTCGCCAGCCACGCGGTCGATGATCAGGAAGGCGTACATGCCCTCGAGGCGCTGGAGCACGCCGTCGCCCCAGCGCTTGTAGCCTTCCAGCAGCACTTCGCTGTCGCCCTGGGTGCGGAACACCACCCCCACCGCGGCGAGCTCCGCCCGGAGCGCCCGAAAATTGTAGATCTCGCCATTGTAGATCAGGGTGAAGCGGCCGCTAGAGTCGGTCATCGGCATGTCGGCGCCGGCGGAGGGATCGAGAATCGCGAGCCGCCGCACCCGGACCGCCCATCCCTCCTCGGCCGCGCCGCCACCCGAATCCGGGCCACGGTGGTGCAGGTCGCGCTCCATCGCGCCCATGAGATCGGGCGACAGGTGCCGGCCCGGCGCGATCACGGCGGCGAACCCGCACATGCTAGTCGGCCTCCGGCACGCGACCATGGCGATAGAGCGCCGCGAAGGCGGCCACCGCCCGGTCGAGGGAAAAATGCGCCTCGATGCGCGCCCGCGCCGCCGCTCCCCGCTCGGCACGCCGCGTCGGCGATTCAGCCATCGCCGCCTGGAGCGCGGCGGCCAGGGCGTCCACCGACCGCCGCGGGACGATCCAACCGGTCGCGCCGACGATGCCGGCGGCATCGCCAACGTCGGTCGCGATCGGCGCCAGCCCCGCGGCCATGCCCTCGGCCAGGGCATTCGAGAACCCCTCGCCGAAGGCGGAAGGCAGCACGATCAGATCGGCGGCGGCGAGCAGACGAGGCACGTCCCGCCGCAGGCCGAGTGCGATCACCCCGGGCGCGGGCAGCAGCCGCTCCGTCCCGGCCCCGGCGAGCATCAGAGTAAGCCCGGGAGCGCGCGCCGCCGCCGCCAGCAAGGTGGCGTGATCCTTCATGAGATCGACCCGCGCGATGCAGGCGGCCACCAGCACGTTTGCGCCCAGCCCGAGTTCGGCCCTGACCGCCTGGCGCGCCGCGGGATCGGGCGCAAAGCGGGCAAGGTCGATGCCGTTGGTGATCACGCCGAACCGCCGCGGTCGATAACCGATGCGGCGGTGCTCGGCACGCCCGGCAAAGGAGTTGGCGATCGCCGCATCGGCCATGGGAGAGAGAGCGCGCGCGGCGGCGATAGTGCAGCGGAGCCCCAGGCCGTAGCGCCCCGCCTCCATGTCGGAGCAGCGGATACCCCAATAAAGGCGCGCATCGCTGCGCCGCCCCGACAACAGCAGGCCGAGCCCGGCCGCCAGATCGCCATGGTACATCCACCCCTGCACCACGGCCGGCCGTTCGGCGCGGATCAGTCGCGCGAGCCGAGCGAGCGCGGTCAGGCTCGGCCGACCGCGGTGCATGCCGAGGTCGACCACGCGCCGCCCGGCAGCAACGAGTCCGGCGCGCAGCGCGCCGCCCGGCAACAGGCTGACTGCCAGGGCATCCCTATGCACCGGCTGGTCGCTGAGCAACAAGTTGGCGAGGGCGGTCTCGGCGCCGCCGACGTCGAGCCCGGTGATGACGTGCATCACCTTGGGCTGCGGCGCCTCAGCCATGGCGCAGGGCAGCGGCGAGGATCGCTTCGAAGGATGCGATCACATGCTGCGGGGCGAACCGCTCCGGCAGCAGGGAGGGTCGCAACGTCGCCGGCGGCCGCGCCGGAACGGCGGCGAGCGCGCGTGCGAACGCGCGACCATCGGCTGCCAGGGTGAGGCCGCCGGCCGCAATCTCGGCGCCGAGCTCGGCCAGGCCACCGCTGGCCGCCGTGGCGATCACCGGCGTGCCGACGGCCAAGGCCTCGAGCGCCGCGTTCGGCATGCCTTCCCAGCGCGAGGGCATCAGGAAGGCGTCGGCGCCGGCGTAATCGGCCCAGGGCTCGGTGACATGGCCGGCGAACCGGACCCGATCGCCGAAGGGCGCGGCGCGCGCGACAAGCGCCGCCCGCTCGGAGCCGTCGCCGAAGATGGTGAGATGCGCATCCGCCTGCGCCGAGCCCAGCCAGCGCAGCAGCCGGTCGAACCCCTTCTGCCGGGTCAGGCGGCCGGCGGCGACGAACCTGGGACCCGGACCCGGCACGCGCCTCGGCTGCGCGGCGGCGCGCCGCAGTCCCGCGGCATCGACCGGATTGGGCAAGAGGACGAGGCGCTCCGGCGGCAGGCCGACGTCGCAGTGCAAATCAGCCGCGATCGCCGCCGAGGGGCACAGGATGCGCGCGGCGCGCGGGTAGCAGTGCCGTGCCCCCGCACGCTGCAGCCACCCCTTCACCCCCGGCCCCCGGCTCCGGGATGGCAGGTTGGCCTCGCGCAGGATCAACCGGCACGGCCCCGGCAGGACCGGGAGCAGCGCCGCCAGCACCAGATTGACGTAGCCGAGGGTCGAATAGACGACCGCCGGCGCCAGGCGCCGCAGCGTGCGGGCGAGGTGCGGCCAGGCCCGGCTGAGGCGCGGGCGGCCGAGCGCGGTGATCGGCAGATCGAGTCCAGCCGCCAACGGCAGCAGCGGGCCCACAGCGTCGAACACCACGAGATGCGGCTGAAAGCGCGTTCGGTCCAGGCCGCCGGCCAATGTGAGGGCGACCCGCTCGGCACCGCCGCCGGCGAAGGACGGCAGTACCACGGCCACCAGTGCGGGCGTGCCCTCGTCCGGGAGCGACGCCTCAGGACCGGGTCGCAGCGACCACACCCGCGGCGATGCGCGCGACGGTATCAGCGTCGAGGTCGGCGTGGATCGGCAGGCTGAGGACCCGCGCCGAGAGCCGCTCCGCAACCGGCAGCGATCCCGCGCCTGCGCCGTAGCCGCGGTAGGCGACCTGCAGGTGCATGGGCCGCGGATAATAGACCATGCTGGGAATGCCGGCGGCCTGCAGGCGGCTCTTCACCCGGTCGCGATCCTCGACCTGGATGGTGTAGCAGGCCCAGGCGCTGGTCGCCGCCGGCCGGCAGCGGGGAACCGCGACATGATTGCCGAGCAGGCGGTGATACTGCTGGGCCACGGCCTCGCGCCGCTCGAGCTCGGCCGCGAAGGCATCGAGCTTCACCAACAGCACCGCCGCCTGGATCGTATCCAGGCGGCCATTGATGCCGACCCGCACCAGTTCGTACTTCGCGGGCCCCGCACCGTGGACGCGAATGGAGCGCAGCACCTCCGCCAGCGCGGCATCGTCGGTGAAGAGCGCGCCGCCATCGCCGTAGCAGCCGAGCGGCTTGGCGGGGAAAAAGCTGACCGCGGTCACCGGCGCCAGGCTGCCGACCCGCCGCCCGCCTAGGCTGCCGCCATAACTCTGGGCGCCGTCGGCGATGATCCGCACTCCTTCCGCGTCGGCCAGGCGCTGGATCGGCGCGTAGTCCGCCGGCTGGCCGTAGAGATCGACCGGGATCACCGCGGCCGGGCGCAAGCCCCGCGCCCGCGCGCCGGCAATGCAGCGCGCGAGATCGGCCACGTCCAGGCAGCAGGAGTCCGCCTCCACGTCGACGAAGATCGGCGTGGCGCCTACCTGCACCACCACTTCCGCCGTGGCGCCGAAGGTGAAGGTCGGCACGAACACCGCATCCCCGGATCCGATGCCATAGGCCATCAGCGGCATCAGCAGGGCGTCGGTGCCGCTCGAGACGGTGATGGCGTGGCGACACCCGGCGAAGGCAGCGAGCCGCTCCTCGAGTTCACGCACCTCGGGGCCCAGGATGAACTGACCATGGGCCAGCACGCGAGCGATGCGCTCGTCGATCGCCGGCTTGAGGCGCCGGTACTGAGCCTGAAGGTCGACGAAGGCGATCGGTTCCATCTAGCGCGTGTCCTCCGGCGCCAATCCCTGCTGGGTGGTACGGTAGCGCTCGCCGGTGCGTGGGCAGACCAGGTCGGGGCCGAGACGCTCGCCGCTCACGCTGACCCAGCCCATGCGCCGGGCAGGAACGCCGACCACGAGCGCGTGATCGGCGACGTCCCGGGTGACCACCGCGCCGGCGCCGACCATGGCGTAGCGCCCGATGGTCACGCCGCAGAGGATGGTCGCATTAGCACCGATGGTGGCGCCGCGCCGCACCAGGGTCGGGCGAAACTCGCTCTTGCGTTCGACGAACGCGCGCGGCGTGGTCACGTTGGTGAAGACGGCGCTCGGACCGCAGAAGACGTCCTGCTCCAGGATCACGCCGGCGTAGAGCGAGACGTTGTTCTGGATCTTGGACCCATCACCCACCACCACACCTTTCGCCACCATGACGTTCTGTCCGAGCACGCACCGGGCGCCGATGCGCGCGCCGCCATAGACGTGGCAGAAGTGCCAGATGCGCGTCCCCTCTCCGACCTCGGCGCCGGCATCGACGATCGCCGACGGGTGGGCGTAGACACTGGGGTCGTGCGCCTCAGGGGTGGTCATCGATACCAACCGGCTGACCCGACGCCAGCGAGCGCTGACAGGCCACCAGCACCGAGAGCACGCGAATTCCCTCGCGGCCACCGCTGCGCGGGGTCGCGCCGGTCTGCACGCAGTCGACGAAGTGCTGGCACTCGATGCGGAGCGGCTCGTCCTTGGTGAAGGGGATCGGCACCGCTGCCGCCTCTTCGACCGTCGGGAACCCGCCCTCCCAGGAGACGATGTGGGGGTAGTGGGTCAACTTCTCGGCGCCGGGCCGCACGTCGTCGAACACGGCCATGCCGCGGTCGCCGACCACCACCAGGCGATGCTCTTTGAAGGGGTGCAGCCAGGACACGAAGATGTGCGCCTGCCGGCCGCCCGGAAACGAGAGGTGCGTGAGCGAGGTGTCGGCGACCGGAGGCCTGAGCTGCACCGCGCCGTTGCTGACGACGCGATCCGGCAGTTCACCGAACAATTTGAGGATCATCGATACGTCGTGGGGGGCGAACGACCAGAGCGCGTTCTCCTCGCGCCGGATGCGCCCCAGGCTGGCGCGGGTCGAATAGACGTAGCGTATGTCGCCGAGCCTGCCACCGGCGATGAACCGCTCGAGCGCCACGAAGGCGGGATGATAGAGGAGCAGGTGCCCGACCATCAGCGTGAGGCGCCGCTCCCGTGCCATGGCGTCGATCGCCCGGGCGTCGTCCAGCTCCAGGCACATGGGCTTCTCGATATAGACCGCCTTTCCCGCCGCCAGGGCGGCCTGCGCCAGCCGCCCATGGCTCTCGGCCGGCGTGGCGATCGCCACGGCGGTGACGTCGGGATCGGCGATCGCGTCGGCCATGAGATGGTAGCGCCGGAGGCCCGAATAGCCGCTGGCAGCGCGCTGCAACGCCGCGTCGTCCTGGTCGCAGACCGCCACCAACGCGCCGAGCTGGTGGAAGTTGCGCACCAGGTTCTTGCCCCAGTAGCCGGCGCCCACCACCGCCACGCGCGCTTCCCTCATGGCGTCATCCGGCCTCGGCGGCGCCGTCCGCATCGAGATCGGCGAACGCGCGCGGATAGGCGCGGCATTCGCGGGCGATGGTGGCCCGCACCCGATCCAAACGGCCGAGGGCGAGGCGGTCCAGACGCTCGCGCGGGGTCTCGCCGGCCCGTGCCGTCCACCAGATCGGATGGGTCAGCAGTTGCAGCGCCCGCCGGCCGCGCACCGCGGCGTGGTCGAGCGGATGACCGTGCCGCCACTCGCCGCTGGAATCCGAGCAGTACCCGAGTGCCGAGAAGTGGCGCGGCTGATAGGTGTGTGGCCGCCCGGCGATCGCGCGCTCGGCGCCCAGCCAGCCGGGCTCGGGGCGATGGAAACTGATCATGCCGACGGGTGCGCCCACCACCTGCCCCAGCAACCGGCACTCGCCGTCAGCCGCCAGGTCGAGGTCGGCCGTGCCATGGGCGGCAGCGTCGAAATGCAATCCGAGATCGTGACCGAGCGCCCGCAGCCGCCCGAGCACAGTGCGCCCGGCCGCCGTGAAGGGGTTGTAGAGCTCGCTGCCAACGAGTGCGAAGAAGATCGACCGCACGCCCATCGCCGCCTCGATCTCACCGATCTCGAGTGCCGCCTCGAGCGAGAAATCGATGTCATGGCGCAGGACCACGGCGCGATCGTCCGCCGTGACCTCCGGGAACGCCCGCACCGCATAGCCGAGCCCGATCAGGCTCTGCAGCAAGGTGCGGTAGCCGTCCGGGGTGAAATCCTCAGCGGGCATGGGCGCTCCGCTGCGTGCGACGCTCCCGCACCAGCATGGCGATGCTCCGCATGCCGAAGGCGACGAAGAGAAGCAGGACGGGCTCGGCGGGAAGGCGGTACTTAGGTGAGGCCACGGGACCGTGCACGGCGAGAATATACGCCACCCATAAAGCCAAGGACAGAATGATGAACCGGCCTTCCGGATGCCTGAGCCAGGCGGCCACGGCACCAATCAGCGTCAGCAGCAGGGCGAGCGCGGAGGCGAGTCCCGAGATCATCAGGATTCGGCCGTAGATCGGGTTGTCGTTGGCGACCAGAAAGTTCCAGATCTTCTCGGCCTTGTTCGCGCCGGGCATGTCGTAAAAGCCGGTACGGGGCAGTTGACCGACCGGCGGCGCCAAGAGAGTCGCCGATGCGGCCAGGTTGATCACCGCACCATAGCCCCACGCCTTCAGGACCGGCTCCGCACCGAGACCGATCAGGAGCTCGATGGCGAGGCGCCCCATGGCGTCGGAGACCGCGAACGGATTGCCCATGTCGATCTTGTAGCGCCGTGACTCGAACAATTGCTGCGAGAGGCGCGCTCCTGCCGCGTGCGGCATGCCGTCGGCCGCCTCGCGCACCAGGGGGACAATCCACAGCAGCGCATGGGTGCCCCCCTGGGAGGTAAGCTTGAGCGTGCCGTACTGGGTCCAATTGCGAACCAGGAGCGGTGCTTGGATCGCCGCGCAGAGAACCACGGCCAGCAGAATCTGCATGGCGGCAGTCCGCATCCGCCGCCCGCGCCACCAGGCGCGCGCCATGAGCAGCGCCAAGACGATCGGAACCCACAGCAGCATCACGGCGCGCGTGGAGAGCGCCAAGCCGAGGCCGAGGCCGAGAATGATCGCCCACGCCCATGCCGCGTCGCGCAGCCAGCGCAGGCCGGCGTAGAGCGCGAACGTCGACCAGAACAGGAAGAACGAGTCGGTGTAGATCAGGCCGCTCAAGATCACCAGCGTGGGCGAGAGCGCTGCCAGCAGCCCGGCGAGCGGCGCCACTCCCTCGTCCACCTCGCGCGCGATCAGGGCAATCAGGACACAGGTTCCGGCGTCGATCGCCGCCTGGCTCAAGGCCGCACCGAGCGCGGCGCCGTCGCCAAACAGGTTATGATGCAAGGCGAGCCACGCCGGGTAGAGCGGCATCACGATCGTCTGATCGCGCGCCCCGCCGGCGTCCGCGGGCGCAAGCAGACCGCCGGTCTCCGCGATGGTGCGCCCAATCCGCAAGTAGAAGTTGGAATCCGGCCCGAGCAGACCTTCGGTACCCATGGCCGCATGCAGGGTCAGGACATAGATCACGCGCACCGCCGCCGCTCCCAGGAAGAGCGCAAAGAGAACCCCGGGCGAGAGCGCGACGGCCGGTCGCAAGCGGATCGGCAAGGTGGTCACGCGGCGCGCCCCACCGTCTGCCAGACCGCGAGCAGATCGGCCGCCCGCGCCGGTCCGTCACAGAGCCGTGCCGCCCGCGCATGGCCCGCCGCGCCGAGACGCCGGGAAAGGTCGCGGTCAGCGGCGAGGCGAAGGATGGCCGCCGCCATGGCGGCGGCATCGAATTCCCGCTGGAGCACGCCGGTAACCCCGTCCTCGACGAAGGTCGCATCGGTGCCGCAACTGAGGACCGGCCGCGCCGCGGCCAGCGCCTCGATCACGTCACGGCCCCAGGGGTTGGATTCGCGAGTCGGCTTGATCAACGCGTCGCACGCGAGCAGCACCCGCTCAGGCTCGCCCACATGGCCGAGAAACAGCATCACATCACCGAGTCCGCGCGCCGCCGCCGCCGCCGCCAAGGTGCCTCCGGCACGCGCCACCGCCGTGAGATCCGGCGGCAGCGTCCCCTGCAGGCGCATGTCGCCGGCCATGACGAACAACACGTCGCGCCGCCCGCGGGCGACCACCGCCGCCGCCACGTCGAGCACCCGATCGGTGCCCCGCACCATGGCGAAGTTGCTGAGACACGCCACCTTGAAGCGATCGTCAGCCGGCACCGCCGGATGCGGCGCAAGCTCGGCGGACAACGGCTCCGCGATGTTGTGGATCACGGTGTGGCGGGGCATCCGGCCGGCGATGCCGGCAAACGTGCGCCGCTCGTTCTCGGTGATGAAGACCGCGTGATCGACGTTCGCCGCGATGCTCCGCAGCTGCAGTGCGGCGAACATTCCGGGCGTCAGGTTGGTGCGAACATGCATGGTGAGCGGGACGCCGACCCGCCGCCTGAGCCAGCGGGCGAGCAGGAACAGGCCCTCGTGGTTGAAGTGCACCCGGTCGAAGCGGCGCGCGACCTCCTCGGCGAGGCGCCTGCGAAACCGGCGGCTGCGGCGAAATGCGAGCCACCCCTCGGCCCACGCCAACAGGTTACGCGTGGATTTTGGCAGCGCGCTCAGTCGCGGCATCTCCGGCTCGATCCGGCACGCGACCCCGATCGCCTCGTAGAGGCGCCGGATCGGCCCATCACGGAGGCACCACACCTCCACGCTGCACGCGCTCCGGTCGAGGTGACGGATCGCGTGATAGAGGCTGCGCGACGAGCCTCCCATGCCAC
>SHWA01000053.1 GCA_009693995.1 Alphaproteobacteria bacterium
GAGCATGGAGGCCAGGTGCAGCGGCAGGCTCTCGCCCTGGGCCACGACCCGGCCCGCGGCATCGAATATGGCCGTCGAGTGGTCGCGCCGTTCCTTGATGTTGGTCGAGTACGCGCTCCTCTGCAGCGCGATATACATCTCGTCCACCACGCTCGAGAGGGCGTGGCGCAGCAGCTCGACCTTGATCGCGGAGAGCGTCATCCGGGTTCCTCCGCGAGGGTAAGCAGAAGATTGCCCCAGGCGTCCACCGTGCAGCGGTCGCCTGGAAACACGATGGTAGTCGAATCGAGCTGCTCGATGACGGCGGGCGCCGCGATCGCCTGTTCCGCGGCCAGGTGGTCGCGGCGGTAGACCGGGGTCGCGAGCGTCAGTTCAGAATCGAACACGACCTCGCGCGTCGCCACTGGACGTCCGGGGGCGCGCTGACCCAGTTTCGGCAGCGGCGGCTTCTCCAGTCGACCGATCGCCCGCACTCCCAGGTTGACGAATTCGACCACCTGGTCCTTGGCGGCGAAGCCGTATACCTGCTCGTGGGCGCGGTGGAAGTCCCCGATCAAGGCCTGGCAGCGCGCCGGATCGAAGGGCGCGTCCAGGCTGGCCACCCGGATCTCGAAGTTCTGGCCGCGATAGCGCATGTCCACCGCCCAGGCCACCGCTCGCGCCGCCTCCGGCAACAGCTCGGCGGCGAACCATGCCGCGACCTCATGCTGCAGCGCGTGGCGCAGGGCGTTCAGATGGGTCACCGTCTCGCCCTGGCCCGGCACCTGGACGGTGCGCACGAAATCACTCACCAGATCGCAGTTGAGCAGCCCTTCGGCACAGAGGATGCCCGGGTGCGGCGGGACCAGGATCCGCCCGATGCCGAGATCGCGCGCCACCTCCACGGCGAACAGCGGGCCGGCGCCGCCGAACGCGTAGAGGGCGAAATCGGCCGGATCGTGGCCGCGCTCGACGGAGACGCGGCGGATCGCCTTGACCACGGTCGCGGCCGAGACACGAACGATGCCGAGCGCCGTCTCGACCACGGTCAAGCCGAGCCTCTCGGCGAGAGTGGCCACGGCGGCCTCGGCGAGGTCGCGGCGGATCGCCATGCGCCCGTCCAGAAGCTGCTCGCCGTTCAGGCGACCCAGAACCACGTTGGCGTCGGTGACCGTAGCCGCGCGCCCGCCCAGGCCATAGCAGGCGGGACCCGGAACCGCGCCGGCGCTGAGCGGCCCCACCTTGAGCAGATCGTCGGTGTCGATCCAGGCGATCGAGCCGCCGCCGGCGCCGACCGCCACCACGTCGATGGCGGGGAGACGGAGCGGCAGCCCGGCGATCTCGTGGTCGTGCACCACCGACGGCCGACCACCGCGCAGCAGGCTCACGTCGGCGCTGGTGCCGCCGACATCGAGGGTGATGAGGTCCCGGTGCCCGGTGATCTCGGCGCGGTAGGCAGCGCCCTGCACCCCCGCCGCCGGGCCCGAGAGCGAGGCACGGATCGGCAGCAGGCGCGCCGCCTCGACCGACATCAGCCCGCCCGCGCTCTGGCTCACCTTGGGCTGGGCGGTGACGCCGACGGCCCTGATCCCCTGGGTCAGCCGGTCGAGATAGGCATTCATGACGGTCAGCAGCGCGCCGTTCAGGACCGCGGTCGAGAACCGCTCGTACTCGCGAAACTCGGGATAGACCGCGGTCGAGACCAGGACCTGGATGGAGGCCGGCAACGCTTTCCGCAGGATCCGGGCGGCCCTGACCTCGTGCTCGGGCCACGCGTAGGCGTTGAGAAAGCACACGACGACACAGTCGACCTCGGCGCGCTCGAGTTCGGCGGCGAGGCGCCCGACGCCCGCCTCGTCGAGTGGCTGGTGTACCCTGCCATCGGCGCGGCGCCGCTCGCGCACTTCGAAGCGCAGATGGCGCGGCACCAGCGGCTCGGGCGCGTCGAGGTGGATGTCGTACATGCGCGGCCGCACCTGCCGCCCGATCTCGAGCAGATCGCGGAATCCCTCGGTCGTGACCATCGCCACGCGCCCCGTGCGGCGCTGAATGAGGGCGTTGGTGCCGACCGTCGTGCCGTGGGAGAAGCGCACCACGGCGCCCGGCTCCAGCCCGCCCTCGGCGAGGGCGAGGGCCACGCCCTGCGCGATCGCCCGGTCGGGCGAATCAGGGGTCGAGGGCAGCTTGAAGTGGATCATCCGGTCGGTGGCCGGCACCGAGATCGCGATATCGGTGAAGGTTCCGCCGACATCGACACCGATGTGGATTCCCGCTGCCAATGACCTGTCCTTCGTTGTCCGACGAGGCGCGGCGACATCGCCGCCGCCGCGCTCATGGCATGTAATTGCCGCCATTCACGTCGAGCATGGCACCGCAAATATAACTCGCGCGCTCCGACAGCAGGAACGCGATCGGCCAAGCGATCTCCTCGGGATCGCCCATGCGCCCCAAAGGGTAGGCCGACAGATCCGGGTTCGCGTTGGTGAACGCGGCCGTCCGCGTCGGCCCAGGCGCGATGCCGTTGACCAGGATCCCGTGCGGCGCCGATCGCCTGGCCAGCCACTTGACCAGGGCGTGGACCCCCGCCTTGGAGGCGATGTAGTGCGCCGCCTGGTCGTGCGCCATGAGGCGGCCGGCGCGCCCGCTGAGCGACCCGATCACGACGAAGCGGCCGCGCTTGCGCTGGTACATCGGCGGCAGGAACGCCCGCGCGCAATTGAGTGTGCCGAGCACGTTCACGTCCATCACGCGATGGAAGGCGTCTTCCCAGTCGTCGGCGGTCCAGTCGTCGTGGGGGCAGATGCCGGCATTGGCGACCACGGCGTCCACGGGCCCGGCCGCCGCGGCCACGCGCTCGACCGCGGCACGGTCCGCGACATCGGCGACATGGGCGACGGCGTCGCCACCCGCCGCGCGCAACTCGGCGACCAGGCCACCCGCGTCCACCACATCGACCAGGCTGACGCGGGCGCCGAGGCCGACCGAGATGCGCGCCGTCGCCGCTCCGATGCCGCCGGCGCCGCCGGTGATCAGGACATGCCGCCCCGCGAGGTCGAGGTTGTGCTTCACTACGCCTCCGGAATCGGCCGCCCCGTTAGCTGCAGCCGCCACAGGACTCGCCGCGCGTGGGGGTCGAAGGTCGACCGCTGGTGCAAGGTCGCCAGGTTGTCCCAGAGGATCAGATCGCCCCGCCGCCAGGACTGGGTCCAGACGAACCGTGGTTCGGTCGCGAGGGCCCAGAGTTCATCCAGCAGGACATTGCTCTCGGCCCGTGGCATGCCGACCACGTACCCGTTCCAGCGCCGACCGGGATAGAGCAGATCGCGCCCGGAGAACGGGTGCCGCGCAATCAGCGGGTGCTCGGCGCTGACCGGATTGGGAATCGGCTTGCCCCGCGCGTCCAGCGTGCCGTCGGACCACGCGTTGCGGCCGGAGATGCGTGCCCGCTGCGCCGTGGTCAGTTCGGCGAGGGCCGCGTACATGCTGGCGAAACTCGTGTCCCCACCCTGCTCCGGGACCTCGACGGCATAGAGCATGGTCGCCCATGGCGGCACGCGCCAGTTCGACATGTCGGAGTGCCACTTGAGTTCGCCGTCGCCCAGCGCGCCGACGGCGACGCCGTCCTCGACCACATTGGAAACGATCATCAGATCGGGATAGCGCGCGAGATCATGGCGCCCGCCATAGGCGCCGGGCTCGGTCGGATCGAGGGGTCCGAGCCGGCGGCCAAAGGCCAGGAGCTGCTCGACGGTCAAGCGCTGGTCGCGAAAACGCAGTACCGCGTGCCGGTCGAAGGCCTGGCGAATTGACGCCATGACCGCATCGGGCAGTTCCCGCGCCAGATCGACGCGGCGAACCTCCGCGCCGAGAGCGGCACCCGTCGGGATGACTTCGAGGACTGGTTCGGGCATCACCGCCGTCCCCACGTTCGCTTCCCTCAGTCGCCTGGACCATAGCCGTACTTCGCCTTGGCGTGCTCGGCAGTGATGTAGCCGTCGGCGATATCGCGCGCAATCGCCTGGCCCTCGCGCGCGGCGGGTGGACCATAGCCGCCGGCGCCCGACAGCCTAAGGCTGACCACGTCGCCCCGCTGCATCGCCAGGGTGGCCTTGGACGGCAGCGACCGGGCGTTGCGATCGGGATTGAGAATGGTCTCGGCGCGCACTCCCGGCTCGCCCCCGAACAGGCCGCGCGGATCGAACTTGTGGCGGTCGCCCAGCAGCGACAAGGTCGCGGTCGAGTTGCGCAGCTCGATGTCCTTGCGCAACCCGCAGCCGCCGCGGTGCTTGCCGGCGCCGCCCGAGTTGGTGATGAACTCCAGGCGGCGCACCAGGATCGGGTTGTGGGTCTCCAGCACCTCGACCGGAATGTTGGAGCAGTTCATCACCGGGCTCAGCCCCTCCGGCCCGTCGCAGTCATGCCGCCCGCCATAGCCGGCGAGCGCCATGTCGTACATCACGAAGGCGCGGCCGGTGCGGTCGTCGATCCCGCCGATGTTGGGATTGGACCAATGGGAGAAGGCGCCCATCGCCCGCTCCGGCATCGCACCTGCCAGGGCCTGATTGATGGTGTCGAACACGCGCACCTGGAGCACGGCGCGCCCGCCGCTCGGCGCCGGAAAGCGGGGATTGAAGAACGAGCCTTCCCGCGCCACCACCTTGATCGGGCGCAGATTGCCGTCGTTCTGCGGCCAGAGCGCATTGCAGAACACCTTGATCGCAAAGACCGCGTAGGCGCGGGTGAAATTGAGGTAGGAGTTGAGCCCCGCCGGGACCTGGTCGCTGGAGCGCGAATAGTCCAACGTCACGCCACCCAGCCCGTCGAACGTGATGTCGATCGCGATCCGCACCGGCGGGGTGTCGGGGCCGTAGTCGTCGAGGAAATCCTCGCCGCTGTAGGTGCCGGCCGGAACCTTGGCCAGCGCGGCGCGCATGGCGGCCTCCGAGCGCACCATCATCTCGTCGTAGACGCGCTCGACCGTCGCGGTCCCATAGTCGCGGAACAGGCGCTCGAGGCGCACCGCCGCCGAGCAATTGGCGCTGTGCTGGGCAATCAGGTCACCCTGCACCTTGTCCGGCATGCGCACGTTGCCGAGCACCACGCGCAGCAGATCCTCGTCGATCTTGCCGTCCCGCACGAAGCGGATCGGCAGGATGCGCAGGCCCTCCTGATAGGCTTCGGTCACGCCCTGGACCTTCTGCGAACCGGGCGCGGCGCCGCCCATGTCCACCTGATGGGCGGAATTGCAGACGAAGCCGATGCGGCGACCGTCCAGGAACACCGGCATGATCAGCATGGTGTCCGGGAAGTGCCCGGTGCCGATGGCCGAGTCGTTCAGCAGGACCGCATCGCCCGGGCGCAGACTCTCGCCCGGGAACCAGTCGTCGAGGACCGCGCGCACCACATAGGGGAAGGATCCCAGGTGGCCGGGACTGAAGGGGCCCTGCGAGACCAGCCGGCCGCGCGCGTCGAACACCGCGGACGAGAAGTCGTCGCCCTCGCGGACGCCCTCGGAATAGGCGGTGTGACGCAACGTGATTCCGATCTCCTCGGCGATCGAGAGCACGTTCTTCCAGATCACCGTCAGGGTGAGCGGGTCGAGGGCGACGTCAGACATCAGTGGCTCCCCGTTGCGATCGCGATGATGACATGCCCGTTGGGGTCGACGGAAACGGTGTCGCCCGGCAATACCACGACCGAGGAATCCGCGTCCTCCACGATCGCCGGCCCGGCCAAGGCTCCGGCCGCGGCCAGCGCGGCGCGGCTCAACACCGGGACATCGGTGTAGCCGCCGGCCTCCGGGAACCAGGCCGACCGCCGCGACCGCCGCTTCCGGTCGGCCGCGGCGAACCGCCAGCGCTCGTCGCTGCCGCGACGGAGCGTCGCGACCAGAACCCAATCGACCGCTTCCACCGCGGCCCCGTCGTCGCGGTGCCCGTGTTTGCGCGCATAGGCGTCGCGGAAGGCTTGCGCCGCCCGGGCCGCGAAATCGTCGCCGATGGGACCCCCCGGCAGATCCACATGGATTTCGAACCCCTGGCCGGCATAGCGCATGTACCCATAGCGCGTCCAGATGACGCCTGGCGCATCACCCAGCAGCGACAGCTCCTCGCCGGCGCGCGCTTCCAGGCGGGCGTAGAGATCCCGGATCACCGGCGACACGTCGCTGTCCAGCCGCAGGACGCGGGTCGCGGTCACGTCGATGCGCGGCGCGGCGCGCAGCAGCCCGACTGCCGAGCCGACGCCGGCCGCCACGGGAACGATCACTTTGGGTACACCGATGGCGCGGGCGAGCCGGGCCGCGTGCAGTGGACCCGCGCCCCCGAAGGCGACGATGGCGTAGTGGCGCGGATCGCGCCCGCGCTCGACCGAGACCAGGCGCATGGCGTGCTCCATGTTGCTGTTCGCGACCAGGTGCACGCCCCAGGCGGCATCGCCCGTGGCCAGGCCGAGCGGCGCGCCGATATGGGCGGCGATCCCGGCGGCCGCGGCCGCGGCGTCGAGTGACATGGTTCCGCCGTTGAAGTAGCCGGGGTCGATGTAGCCGAGCACCACATTGGCATCGGTCACCGTCGGGCGCCGGCCGCCCCGGCCGTAGCAGATCGGACCCGGATCGGCGCCGGCGCTCTCGGGTCCGACGGTGATCAGGCCCATCTCCAGGCTGGCGATGCTGCCGCCGCCGGCGCCGATCTCCAGCAGCTCGATCGCGGGCGTGCTGATCGGCAGCCCGCTCCCTTTCTTGTATTTCACCGAGTCGATCTCGAAGCTGGGCGCGATCGCCGGCACGCCGCCGTCGACGGCCCCGAGCTTCGCCGTGGTGCCGCCCATGTCGAAGGTGATCACGTGCTCCGCCCCGACCGAGGCGCCGATCATGCTGGCCATCAGAACGCCCGCCGCCGGGCCGGATTCCAGGATGCGCACCGGGTAGCGCCGCGCCAGGATGGGCGAGACCAGGCCCCCGTTCGACTGCATGATGAACAGCTCGTGGCGGAAGCCGCGCTCCTTGAGCGACCCCTGCAGCCGCGCCAGATAGCGGTCCACCACGGGGCGCACATAGGCGTTCACCACCGCCGTGTTGGTGCGCTCGTACTCGCGGTACTTGGGTGAGATGTCGGACGAGATCGAGACCGGAATATGGAGCGCCCGTTCGGCCCAGCGGCGCGCGATCGCCTGCTCGTGCGCCGGGTTGGCGTAGGAATGAAGGAGCGCCACGGCGACCGACTTGGCGCCGCCTTTGAGCACTGCATCGATCGCCCTGTCCACCGAGGCGGCATCCAGAGGGTCGATGACCTGGCCATCGGCGCCGATCCGTTCGTCCACCTCGTGGATATGCCGGCGGCGGATCAGCGGCTCCGCCTTGTCGACGAAGAGATCATAGATCTCGTAGCGCTTCTGCCGGCCGATGATCAGCACGTCGCGGAAGCCGCGCGTGGTGATCAGCGCGGTCGCCGCCCCCTTGCGCTCGATCACCGCGTTGGTGGCGATGGTGGTGGCGTGCAGCACGGCGCCGATCATGCCGGGCGTGGCATTGGCCTGCAGCAACAGGGCATCGAGCCCTTTGAGGACGCCCTCCGCGGGGTCCGCCGGCGTGGTCGGCAGCTTCAGGGCATGGACCACGCCGGTCGCCGGGTCGTGCAGCACGCAGTCGGTGAAGGTGCCGCCAATATCGAATGCCAGTCGGAGCATCCGGGGAGAATATCCATTCGGACGCTCGGTGTCAGTCACTGTGGTGCCTTCCCCAATCGGCGCCGGACAGCGAGAATGCTGCCTGCGTCGATCGGTCGCCGCCGGGGACCGGGAAGGCGGCAGATCGGCAAGGTATCACGCAAGGGAAGCGCCCATGACGGGTGGCCAGGCTACGCCCACGGGGCCACGCCGTGTGCGGATCGCGGTGGATATCGGCGGCACGTTCACCGATCTGCAGATCCTCGACGAGGCAACCGGCGCAGCATCGGAGATCAAGACCGCAACCACGCCCGCCGACCCCACCCGGGGCCTGCTCGAGGGCATCCGGGAGGGCGGGCTCCGGTTCGGCTTCGGCCCCGGCAACGTCGGCCTGCTGCTGCTCGGCACCACCATTGCCACCAACGCCATCCTGCAACGGCGCTTTCCCCCTTGCGCCCTGGTCACCACCGCCGGGTTCGAGGACGTGCTCGAGATCGGCCGGCACATGCGCCGCGATATCTACGGGCTCTACGCCGAGGAGCGGATCGAACTGATCCCGCGCCAGCACCGCTTCGGCGTGCCGGAGCGCATCGGCGCCGGGGGGAGGGTCCAGGTGCCCCTCGACGAGGTCGCGGCCACGGACTTGGCAAAGAGCATCGCATCCATCGGGGTTCCGGCGGTCGCGATCTGCCTGCTCAATTCCTTCCTCAATCCGGTGCATGAACGCCGGTTGGGCGAGATCCTGCGTACCCATTTGCCCACCCTCGACATCTCCCTCTCGAGCGAGGTGAGCCCCGAGATTCGCGAGTTCGAGCGCACCTCGACCACGGCGCTGAATGCGCTGCTAATGCCCATCGTGCGCGAGTATCTGGCGCGGCTCGACGGCAGCCTGCAGGCAGTCGGCATCAGCGCGCCGATCCTGCTGGTCCAGTCGAACGGCGGGGTTTGCCGCCCCGATGTCGCCGCGCGCGAGCCGGTCCGCCTCGTGCTCTCGGGACCAAGCGGCGGCACCATGGCGGCGGAGCGACTGGCGGCGGTCCTCGCCATACCGGATCTGGTGGCGGTCGACATGGGCGGCACCAGTTTCGACGTCTCGCTGGTGCAGGGCGGCCATGCCGGTATCGTGAGCGGCGGCGAGATCAATGGCTGCCCCGTGCGGCTGCCCATGGTCGAGATGCGCACCATCGGCGCGGGCGGCGGGTCGATCGCGCGCCTCACCGAAGTCGGGCAGTTGCGGGTCGGGCCGGGCAGCGCCGGGGCCGAACCGGGTCCGGCGTGCTATGGCCGTGGCGGGGCGGAGCCGACGGTGACCGACGCCAACCTGGTTCTCGGTCGCATCGATGCCGCGGCGTTCGCCGGCGGCCGCATGCCGCTCGATGTGGGCGCGGCCGGGCGCGCGATCGAGGCGCGGATCGCGGCACCGCTTGGCCTCTCCCTCGAGGCGGCGGCGGAGGGAATCCTTGCCATCGTCAACGCCAACATGGCCGGCGCCATCCGGGTCAGCCTGTTCGAGCGCGGCCTGGATCCCGCCGACCACGCCCTGGTCGCCTTCGGCGGCGCCGGCGGGCTGCACGCCGCCCTGCTGGCGGAAGAGCTGGGCATGAGCCGGGTGGTGTTCCCGGCCAGCGCCAGCACGCTCTCCGCCTGGGGCTTCCTGTGGTCGGATTTGCAGCACCACTTGGCCCAGAGCCGCATCATGGCCGCCGACGCCTCGGCCGTGCCCGTCCTGCAAGCGATGGCGCGTGCCTTGGCCGCGGAGGGCCGCGCGCTGCTCCGCGCCGATGGTGTGACCGAGGAGCTGTCCGAGGTCGCCCTCGCAGCCGACATGCGCTATCTGGGCCAGGGCTATGAGCTGACCGTGCCGCTGCCGGCGGGCACGGTCGATGCCGGCACCATCAACCAGTCAGTGCAAGCCTTCCACGCGGCCCATCGCCAGCGGTTCCTGCATGCGGACGAGGGCGAGCCGGTCGAGTTCGTGACCTTGCGGGCAACCGCGCGCGGGCGTCTTGCCAAGCCGGCCGAGCGACCGCGCCTCGAGACCGCGACCGCGCCCTCGCACCGGAGGCGGCCGGTCTATATCGACGGCGCTTGGCGGGAGACGGCCGTCCATGATCGGAGTAGCCTTGCCCTGGGTGCGAGGATCACCGGACCGGCGCTGATCGAGGAGGCGTATACGGTTATCCTCCTGTCCGATGGATGGTGCCTCGCGGCCGGACCGAGCGGCGACCTCCTCGCCAGCCGGCCATAAGGAGACACGCCCCATGCGCAATCAGGTCGATGCCGTGCGCCTCGAAATCATCCGCAGTGCCCTGGTTGCCGCCGCCGAGGAAATGAGCGTCGCGGTCTTCCGCGCCGGGCGCTCGAACGCCATTCGCGAGATGCTCGACTTCTCCACCGCCGTGTTCGACGCCAACGGGCAGAACGTCGCGCAGGCGGCCCGCATCCCGATGCACCTCAACACCATGGCGCCCTGCCTGGAGACCATCCTCGCCCGCCATATCCCGGCCGAGGCCTGGGCGGAGGGCGATGTCGTGGTCACCAACGATCCCTATTGCGGCGGCTCGCACCTGCCGGACGTGCTCACCTTCCGCGCGGTGTTTCACGACGGCCAGCGCATCGGCTTCGCCGGCACCATGTGCCACCACACCGACATCGGCGGCGGCGCGCCCGGCAGTTACAACGCGGCGGCGACCGAGATCTTCGCGGAAGGCGTCCGCATCCCGCCGCTCAAGATCAAGCGACAGGGGGTGTTGAACGACGACCTGCTGGCGTTCCTGCTGCAAAACGTGCGCGAGCCGGCCACGCTCAAGGGCGACCTGGTCGCCCAGATCGCCGCCCTGGACCTGGGCGCGGTGCGCATGATCCGCATCGCCGAGCGTTATGGCCGCGACATCCTGCTGGCCGCGTCCAGGCAGATTCTGGAACTTTCCGAGCAGGCCGTGCGGCGCGCGATCGCCGCGGTACCGGACGGCGTCTATGCCTTCGAGGACTTCGTCGACAGTGACGGCATCAGCGACCAGCCGGTCAGGATCGCAGCCCAGCTCACCATCACCGGCGACCGGCTGGTGGTGGACCTGACCGGCTCCTCGCCCCAGACCGCCGGTCCGATCAATTGCACCTTGAATGTCGCCAAGTGCGCGATCTACTACGCCACCATCGCCGGACTGGGCGGCGAGTTCCACGCCAACTCGGGCTGTTACCTGCCGATCGCCGTGATCGCCCCGGAAGGCACCGTGGTCAATGCCCTCTCCCCGGCGTCGGTGGTCAATCGGATCAATGTCGGCCACCGCATCGTCAACGTGATCCTGGGGGCCCTGGCCCAGGCCCGACCGGGCCGGATCCCGGCTGCCTATTACGGTGTCTCCTATCTCTATGCCGTGCAGGCGATTGACCCGGCGATGGGGCGATCGGTCTATCTCGATTCGATCGTCGGCGGCTGGGGCGCGGAGCCGACCCGGGACGGCGCCCACGTTTTTTCGTGTGGGCTACACAACCTGGCCTCGATCCCGATCGAGATGATCGAGTCGCGGCATCCGATCACGTTCACGCGCTACGCAATCCGGCAGGACTCGGGCGGCGCCGGCCGCTTCCGCGGCGGCAACGGCATGGTGCGCGAGTTCCGGCTGGATGCGGCGGACGGCTCGCTGGCGGCGAACTTCGACCGCTTCCGTTTCACCCCCTTCGGGCTTGAAGGCGGCCAGCCCGGCGCCGCGGGCCGCCTGGTACTGGTGCGGGACGGGGCGGAGCGCGACCTGCCCGCGAAGCTGGTCGGCTTGCGGCTGCAGCAAGGCGACATCATTCGGGTCGAGACTTCGGGCGGCGGCGGTTATGGCCCGGCCGCTGACCGCGATGGGGCAGCCGTCGGGCGCGATATCGCCGCCGGATACGTCTCCCCGGCCGCCGCCACGTCCGCCTACGGGCGGAGCGAGGGTTCGACCCAGGTGCATGGTGCATGACAGGCGCATATACTCCGTAAGTGTCGCGCAAGCCTCAGGAGGCGAAGGCAACCCATGACCAAGGCCACGATCGACCCCGGCGCAGCCGCCCCGGCCATCGACATGTTCACCATGGTGGTGCTGCGCCGCCGCTTCGAGGCGGTGATCCGCGAGATGGTGAACGCGCTGTTCCGCTCCGGCCGCTCCGGTGTCTTGAACACGGCCATGGATTTCTCTTGCTGCATCACCGATCACAGGCATCAGGCGATCAGCACGGCGCTCGGCCTGCCGATTCACGTCGCGGCGATCGACCTGATTTCCCGCGCCGTCGAGACCAAGTTCGGCGCCGAGATCCACCCGGGAGATTGCTTCGCCAACAACAGCGGCTATCACGGCAATACCCATTGCGCCGACTTCACGCTGTGCGCGCCGATCTTCGTGCAAGGCGAGCTGGCATTCTACGCCATCGCCCGCGCGCACCTCGGCGACATGGGCTTTCCGATTCCGAGCACCTACAGCCCGCTCGCGCGCGATCTCTACGAGGAAGGACTGATGCTGCCCTGTGTGCGGATTCAGCGCGGGCACAGGGACGTGCCCGAGGTGCTGGACATCTGCAAGGCTAACATCCGCGCGCCGGAGCAGTTCCACGGCGACTATCTCGCCACCTTGGCCGCGGTGCGGACCGGAGAACGCGGCATTCAAAGCCTATGCGAGAACTACGGCCTGGGAACCGTGCGCGCCTTTCTGACCCAGTTCCAGACCTACGCCGAGGACATGGCGATAGCCGCCATCCGCAAGCTGCCGAAGGGCAAGGTCAGCCGTGAGCAGTGGCACGATTCCGAATTTCCCGGCATGCCGGATGGCATTCCGGTCCGCGCCACCATGGAGGTCGATCCGGAGGCCGCCCTGATCACCATCGATTTGCTGGACAACATCGATAACCTGCCGCTCGGCATCAATCTGACCGAGGCCACCGTGACCGCCGCCTGTCGGGTCGCCGTCCTGACGGTGCTCGGCCCCGATGTGCCGCGCGCGACCGGCGCCTTTCGCCGCATCAAGCTGAAACTGCGCGAGGGCAGCGCCATCGGCCTGCCGCGCTTTCCGGCGGCGACCTCGGCTGCCACCACCGGTCTCTGCCACGTGCTCAACCCGATGATCCAGTCCATGTTCGCGGACCTCGGCGATAACCTCGGTGCGGCATCCAGCACCATCGGCAATCCGGCGTCGTGTCCCTGCGTGAGTGGCTACGATTCGCGCCATGGCGGGCGGCCCTTCGCCAACCAGATCATCATGGGCTACTGGGGCGGCCCCGCCGTCCCCGGGCACGACGGCTGGCTGACTTTCGGCGGCCCCGGCGCGCAGGGCATGATGTGGCAGGCGAGCGTGGAAGTGACCGAGCAGCAGCAGCCGATCCTGGTGGAACGCCTGGAACTCGGCGTGGATTCGGGTGGGGCGGGCCAGTGGGAAGGGGCGCCCGGCGCCTATTGTGTCTTTCGCGCGCGCGATCGCGTGCGGTTCACCACCAACGCGAGCGCCCATGATTTCCCGCCCTTCGGGGCGGCCGGCGGAGGGGCGGGCGGGGCCAGCCATGCCTGGCACGTCAACCACAACGGCGCGCGCGTCGAACTCGCCAACACCATCGATCTGACGCTCACCCCCGGCGAGGCGCTGGCGTCCCAGGCGTGCGGCGGCGGCGGCTATGGCGATCCCTTGCGGCGCGACGCGGAAGCGGTGGCCCACCGCGCGCGGGAGGGCTGGATCTCCCTGGCGCGGGCGCGCGACGTCTACGGCGTGGTACTCGACACCGCCGCCGAGCGGTATCACGTGGACCGGGCTACGACCGAGGCACTGCGCCGCACCCTGCGGGCCGCGCGCAACTCGGCATAGGCGAAACCGATGGGCTGCGAGATCGCCGCGGATGTCGGCGGCACCTTCACCGACTTCGTCGTCCGCGACGCGGCAGGCAGGGTCAGCCTCTACAAATCGTCCACCACTCCGGGGCGCATCGCCGACGGCATCTTCGATGGGCTGGAGCGGATCGCCGCACGCCGCGACGTGAGCCTGAGCGGCTTGCTGGCCGGCTGCGACAGCCTGGCCATCGGCACCACGGTCGCCACCAACGCGATCCTGGAAGGCAAGGCGGCGAAGACGGCGCTCATCTGCACCGCAGGGTTCCGCGACACGCTGTCGATTCGCGAAGGCGGCAAAGCGGACAGCTACAACATCTATATCGACTATCCCGAACCGTATATTGCGCGCCATCTGACCTTCGGGGTGGCGGAGCGGATCAACGCCGAAGGCGGCGTCGAGGCACCGCTGGACGAGGCCGCGGTGCGCGCCGCCATCCGGCAGATGAAGGCCTGGCATGTCGAGGCGGTCGCGGTCGCGTTGATCTGGTCGATCGCCAATCCCCGCCACGAGCAGCGCATCGGCCAGGTCCTGGATGAGGAGTGGCCAGGCATTCCCTACAGCCTTAGCCACCGTGTCAGTCCGAGCCTGCGCGAGTACCGCCGCTTTTCCGCCACCGCCATCGACGCCTCCTTGAAGCCGGTCGTGCACCAGAACGTGGCCGCCATCGAGGGCCGGCTGCAGGCGCACGGCTTTGCCGGCGTCCTCACCTTCGTGACCTCCAATGGCGGCCGCACGGCGACCGCCGATATCCTGGCCAAGCCGGTCTATCTCTGCCTCTCCGGTCCCTCCGCCGGGCCCCATGCCGGCACCATGCTAGCGCGGGACGAGGGCATCGAAGGCGGCAATATCGTCACCATCGACATGGGCGGCACCAGCTTCGATGTCTCCATCACCACCGGCTGGAACACGCCGATGCACCGGGAAGGCGTGATCGGCGGGCACATGTTCGGCGTACCCTCGGTCGATGTGCGCACCATCGGCGCCGGCGGCGGTTCGATTGCGCGGGTGGACGCCGGCGGCTTCATCCATGTCGGCCCCGCCAGCGCTGGCGCCTGGCCGGGCCCGGCCTGCTATGGCCGCGGCGGGACGCTGCCGACGGTCAGCGACGCCAATCTCGTGCTTGGCCTGATCGACCCGGCCGGGTTCGCCGACGGCCAGATCGAACTGTCGCCGCCGGCGGCCGAGCGGGCGGTTTCAGACCATGTCGCCAAGCCGCTCGGCATGGACGTGCGCCAGGCCGCGAGCCTGATCGCGCTCACCGTCGAACAGAACATGGTCGCGGCGATCGAGGAGATCACCGTCCGCCGCGGCATCGATCCGCGCCAGTACCTGCTGGTGGCTGGGGGCTCGGCGGCGGGGCTGCACGCCGCGGCAATCGCCCGCGAGCTCGGCATGAAGCAGGTCCTGGTGCCGGCGGTGGCCGGCGTCCTCAGCGCCTATGGCATCGCGACTGGCGATGTCCGGTTCGGCTATGCGCGCGCGCTCTTCACCACCAGCGCCCGCTTCGACGCGCGCGGCGTGAACGCCGTGCTGGCCGAGCTGGAGGCGGACGGAACCGCCTATCTCGACCGCATGCGGGTGCCGCCCGCGCGGCGCCGGTTCGTGGTGACCGCCGAGGCGCGTTACGCGGGTCAAGTCTGGCAGTTGACGCTGCCCCTGCCGCGTCCGCGCGTGGTGGGGGCAGCCGGCCTGGCCGCGGTGGTCGAGGCCTTCCATGTCCTGCACGAGCGCCACTATGCGGTGCGCGCGACCGACCCGGTCGAGTTCACGGAGTGGAATCTGCTCGCGATCGGGCAAGCGGTACCGATGGGTGTCTACGCAGGCGACGAGGACCGGCGCCGCGGCGCCCCGCCCGGCCTGCGGACCCGCCCGGTGTTCCTGATGGACGCCGGCGGGATCATCGACATTGCGGTCCATGCCGCTGACCACGTGCCGGCCGGAATGCGCATCGCCGGCCCGGCGCTGGTGGAGGGGCGGCTGACGGTCGCTCTGGTGCCTAGGGACGCATCCGCGGTGGCGACCCGAAACGGCGGATTGTTGATGACCCTCGTCTGAGCGCACAGTCGGGGCCAATCTTGAAGGCTGCGCGACCCCCAAGGGTGCCGATGGCCCCAACCCATGAACCCGCGCAGGGAAGGACGAGTGACATGCGGCCACCTCTTCGCATCGGTGCCATCTACGATTTCCGCAACACCGCCGGCTCCGGCATGGACACGCCGAGCTTCTATGCGGCAATCGTCGACCAGGTCGCGATGCTGGACGGTCTCGGCCTCGATCTCTGCTGGTTCACCGAGCATCATTTCCTGGACGACGGCTACCTGCCGTCCTGGATCCCGGTCGCCGGCGCGCTGGCGGCCCGCACCAAACGCGTCCGCTTCTCCTCGGACATCTGCCTGCTGCCCTTCAGCCATCCGATCCGCCTGGCCGAGGACCTCGCGGTCCTCGACAACCTCAGCAATGGCCGGATCGAGATTGGCGTCGGCATGGGCTATGCCCCGCACGAGTTCCGTGGCTTCGGGGTGCCGCTTCCCCGCCGGGTCTCGCTCACCGAGGAGGGCATCGAGGTACTGCGCCGCTGCTTCACCGGCGAGCGCTTCAGCTTCCAGGGCAAGCGCTATGCGTTCCAGGATGTCGTGATCAAACCCGGCTACGTGCAGCCCGGCGGTCCGCCGCTCTGGATCGCCGCCATGTCCGAGCAAGGGGCGCTCCGCGCGGCCCGCCACGACAGCAACCTGCTGCCCCAGGGGCCGCGGGCCTGGGTGCTCGACCCCTGGCGTGCCGCCCTGACGGCGACGGGGCGCAACCCCGATACGTACCGGATCGGGATCATCCGCTCCTGCCTCGTGACCGACGATCCGGGTCGCGACTGGGGGCGGGTGAGCGAGGCGGAGAAGCACCGCACCCAGGTGTACCGCAGCTTTACCGGTGGCACCGGCAACGGTGGCGTGGCCGGCAACACCGACGCGATCCGCATCCCGCAATCCTGGGTGGTCGGCGACGTCGACCACTGCGTGGCCGAGCTGGCGGCGTTCGTCAGGGAGTACGGCATCACCGATCTGGTCACCTGGGCGGTGCCGCCCGGCATGCGCCCCGATGAGACCACGCCCAGCCTGGAACGCCTGGTGCGCGACGTCGCGCCGCGCCTGAAAAAGGCCGTTGACGGGTGAGTGGTGGGCGTTCGGCCTCAAAACTCCAGAAAGAAAAATCCGGCACAACAAGTGACGGAGATCCTAATTGATCCATATCAATTACATAATAAATGACCTCAGGCCTTATTCACCTTATGTAACTGAACCGAAGAAAATGATATCAAAAAAATGAATTTTCGGGAAGATGAAAATGGCTGGGACAATGGAGTTATATTTACAAAAAATCGATGTATTCGAAGATCTGAAATCAGAGCAGATCTCTGAATTTTAGCAGAACATTGGCCGCAATAAAGCGGCGGCCGGAAAGGTAATTCTTGATCAATTCAGCGCAAGCAGCAACGTCTACTTTATTCTGAGTGGGCTTGCACGAGTTGTCAACCATTCGTCCTCTGGTCGCGAGATTGCATATGCAGACTTGACAAAGGGAAGCTATTTTGGAGGTTTCTTGGCCATGCTCGATGGCCCTTCGCACGGTCGCCATTATTGCCATTGAGGACTGCGTCTTCGCCACACTACCAAGACAACAATTCTCGAATCTCGCGCTGAAGAATTCGGCCGTCGCACGAAAAATTTTTGAGAGGCTGGTGAGGATCATCCGAGGCCTCGACCAGAGAATATTCAATCTTACCGTCCTGAATTCAACGCAACGCGTTGCGTACGAACTCATGAAGCGCGCCCAGCCAGACCAACGAAATTCAAGTTGGCACATCATTCGCCCGAAGCCGACCCAAGCCGAGATCGCCGCTTGGTCGGGAACCGCCCTTGAGACGGTTGCTCGCGTCTTTGGCCAGATGTTGCAATCGCATATCATCGAGCGACAGAAGGGGGCGCTCAGAATTTCCGACCTGGGTCGATTGGAAGAGTTGGCAAACGAATATCAGGAGTTCGATCGCGAATCTACCGAGGCCATGTGTCGCGGGCGACCGGGACTCGGTGAACATCGAGCGCCGAGGTCGAACGTCGCCAGCGTTGTCACCTAGAGCGTTTCCCGATTAGATGGAACATAGCCTGAGTTGATGAGGTAGTTGGTGCATTCGTCTGCTGGGAAGCGATCGAGGGCGTCGCTGATTGCGCTTTGCAGGGTGTCGAGCGTTCTGGCGGCGGCTTTGCGCAGGTACGCCTTAA